>JAYVXL010000072.1:0-8751 GCA_043785185.1 Myxococcales bacterium | reverse complement strand
AAGACGTCCCTCGGATTCGTCGGTCGCGTCGGCCTCCTCGGTCTTTCATTGCTCGCCGCGTGCGGCGGCGGCGGCGGCAAAGGGGCCGACGCGCCGATCGCGAAGTCGGGGCCGAAGAAGGACGCCGAGCCGGTCGTGAGCGTCGAGGCCAGCAAGAAGTACGACGCCGCCCTCGACGCCTTCAACGCGCACGACAAATCGAACGACTGGAACGAGGCGGCATGCGCCGAGGTCGCCAAGAAGTTCGAGGTCGCGCACGACGAAGAGAAGAGCCGGCAGTTCAGCGAGGCCACGTTCAACGCCGGCCTCGCGTACCAGCGCTGCGGCAACGACGAGAAGGCGAAGTCGTACTTCGAGAAGGCCCTCAAGGAAGACAGCAAGGCTCACTCCGCGAAGGCGCAGCTCGCGCTGTATTCGTACAAGGCCGACAGCAACGAGGACGCGGCGATCAGCACGCTGCAGCAGGCCGTCTTGGACGCGCAGTTCCAGAACGTCCCCGCGCTCGTCAACCTCGCCATGTTCCAGATGATGCGGGACAGCGCGCAGGGCGGTGACGGCTGCAAGGACGACATGGACTGCGCGAAGAAGAACCTGCAGCGCGCGCTCGCCATCGACGACGCGTACATGCCGGCGTTCAACCAGCTCGCGCTCTTCTACTTCCAGCAGGCGAAGAAGCGCGCAGGCGGAGCGCGCGTGAGCGCGAAGGGCTCGCGTGGTCGCTCCATCACGACCAACGCCGCGATGGGCAAGCGCGCCGACGTGCAGCAGCTCGAGCTCGCGGCGCTCGTCGCGTCGCAGGCCATCAAGAAGAACGCGAACTACGCGCCGATCCACAACACCGCCGGCCTCATCCAGAACGAGCTCGGTCAGGTCAACGGCGCCGTCGCCGAGTTCGCCGCCGCCGCGAAGCTGGACCCGAAGTTCTTCGAAGCGCAGATGAACTACGCGGCCGTCAACCTGTCCTTCCGCGGCTTCAAGCAGGCCGAGGACGCGTACCGGAAGGCGCTCGACATGCGCCCGAACGACTACGACGCGCACCTCGGTCTCGCGCTCGCGATGCGCGGGCAGATCGACGACGTGAACTACGACAAGTACGTCGCCGGCGTGCAGAGCGAGCTCGAGACCTGCAAAAAGCTCGGGCCCGATCGCCCCGAGGTCTATTACAACGAGGGGATCCTGACGCAGGAGTTCAAGGCCAAGGCCGGCGGCGGGAAAGAGAAGACCATCGCGGCGCTCAGTACGGCCAAAGGGATCTTCCAGCAGTTCCTCGACAAGGCGAGCGACAAGCCGGAGTACGCCGGCGCGGTGAAGCGCTCGAAGGAGCGCATGGAAGACATCGACGGCACGATCCAGTTCTTGAACCTGCCCGGCGAGGAGCAAAAGTCTGCGCCGCAGACGCCTCCGGCGGCGACCGGCGCCGGCGCGACCCCGGCCCCGGCCGGCGGCGCTCCGGCGACGCCTGCCCCCGCGACGCCCGAGCCGAAGAAGTGACGCCAATCGCCGCGTTTTTCCGGTGAGGCAAGCCCCGGACACGTCGCGTGTCCGGGACTTGGGAACTTTCGTCGGCGCGCGCTGTCATTCTCGGACGGGCCCGATCGGGCTTTCCCGGTTTGACGGTCGACCTCCCGACGCGCTACCATGTAACTGTAATTTGAGCGGAATTTTTCGGGGATATTGAACAAAAGTGTAGTTCGACACCGAGTCGCCTAGACTTCTTCTCCTGAGCTCGTCCCTGAGCTCGTACCCTGAGTCGTCACCTGCCGGACCGGAGCCAAACCATGAAGCGAATTCTCCTCGGGATCATTGCGGCGGGTTTCGTGATGACGAGCGCCGCGAGCGCGTTCGCCCAGGCCCCTGCTCCTGGCGGGGGTGGCCCCGCGGCGAAGCCGGCAGGCGGCAAGGAAGACGGCTACGGCTACGAGTTCTCCGACGACCCGCTCAGCGCGGGCGGCTTCGGGCCGAACGACGCGACGATCCGCGTCCGTCCCGGTCCTGTCCGCACGACGCTCATCCGCCCGCGCACGAGCTTCGTGCCCGAGATGCTCAAGTCCGTCGAGAATTTGTGAGGTCTTCGTCAGGGGGAGCGGCGCCGCCCCCCCCGACACCCCCCAGCGGGCCATTCAACGCGGGGTGACACGGTTCGGTTTGATTCGGTACGCGCTGTAACGCCGGAATACGGCGGAAGGTCGAAATCATGGAAGGCAAGGCGAAGGTCGCGCTCACGTTTGCGCTCTATCAAGGCGATCAGCTGATCCGCCGCGATACGATCGCGCAAGACATCGTCAAGGTCGGCAAGGACCCGCGCAGCCACCTGCGCGTCGACGACGAGCTCGCGTCCCGAATGCACGCGGTGATCGAGGTCGGCAGCCCCGCCGACATCACCCTGATCGATCTTGGCAACGAGCCTGGCACGCTGGTCAACGGTCAGCGCGTCAACAAGTGCAAGGTGCGGCCCGGTGACCAGATCCAGATCGGGTCGACGCTGATCGTGCTCGAGGGCGCCGAGGCCGCCGTGCTGAGCGCGCCGCCGCCGAACGTCGCGTCCGCCGTCGCCACGCAGCAGCTGCCGACGATGATGGACGCGCCGCCGCCGAGCGCGCCGCCCGCCAACCCGTTCGCGGGGGCGCCTCAGGGAGCAGGGGCAGGCGCGGGAGCAGGGGCCGCGGCGCCGGCCAACCCGTTCGCCGGGGCCAACCCGTTCGCCGGCGCGGCGCCCGCGAACCCGTTCGGCGCGATGCCGGGCGCCAACCCGTTCGTCGCGCAAGCGCGTGACCAGATGGTCGTCGCCGGCGCTGCCGCGCTGCACGCGCCGGATTTCGATCCGAACTCACCGTTCACCTACTCGATGGTGAAGTCGGGCCCCGACGTGAATCCCGACGAGGTCGAGGTCGCGCACCTCGCGGCCATCGAGGTCATGGTCATGTGGGACCAGAACATCCTGCACGTCTCGCACCTCACGCCGCCGCGAAGCTGGTACGCGGGCGAGGAACAGATCGGAAAGATCGCGTGCGACTACTTCGTTCCGAGCGAGACGCTCGGCACGACGCGCGCGCCCATCGTCGTGGCGCGCGGGGGCTCGGCCTCGCTCGTCATCCTCCCGCGCTCGACCGGCTGGGTGGAGATCCCCGGGCAGGGCAAAGTCAGCTTCAACGACCTGATCGCGTCGGGCCGCGCTCGTCCCTCGAGCGAGCTCTCGGGCGCGCACGACTTCGACCTGCCGACGGGCGCCAAGGCGCGCATGGAGCTCGAGAATTCGGGCCTCGCGTTCCAGGTCTCCGCCGTCAACGCCGGTAAGGCGCCGCCGGCCGGACTCTTCGCGCAGTTCGAGGCGGCCGCGTACATGTACACGGGCCTCTCGTTCCTGCTGCACATGGGCATCGTCGCGTCGCTCGCGTTCTTCATGCCGCGCATGAACCTCGACGACAGCGAGGCGATCGACCGCGACGCGCTGCTCCTCATGCAGAAATACCTGAACGCCGCCGCCGAGCGCGAACAGGAAGAGAAGGAGACCGAGCAGCAGCCGGACGCCAACGCCGACAACAAGGAGGGAGGCACGGGCACTCGCGCCAAGGGCGAAGAGGGCTCGATGGGCAACCCGAACACCAAGGACACCGGAAAGAAGTACGGCGTCCAGGGCCCGAAGGACAACCCGGACCCGCACCTCGCGCGCCAGGCGGCGCTGCGCGAGGCGGCCGAGTTCGGCATGATCGGGCTCTTGAACACCGGAGCCGGCGGCGACCCCAACGCGCCGACGGCGCCGTGGGGTCGCGAGGACTCGTCGGGCGTCGACCCGATGAGCGCGCGCGGCAACATGTGGGGCGACGCGATCGGCGACTCGTTCGGCGCGGGCGGCCTCGGCCTCTCCGGCGTCGGCGAGGGCGGCGGCGGTCGCGGCGAGGGCATCGGCCTCGGCAACATCGGCACGCTCGGGCACGGCGCCGGCACCGGCACCGGCCAGGGCTTCGGCAACGGCCACGGCCGCCTCGGCGGCGCGCACCAGACGAAGAGCCCCAGCATCCGTCAGGGCGCGACGCAGGTGAACGGCCGCCTCCCGCCGGAGGTCATCCAGCGCATCGTCCGCCAGAACTTCGGCCGCTTCCGCCTCTGCTACGAGAACGGCCTTCGCACGAACCCGAACCTCCAGGGTCGCGTCGCCGTGAAGTTCGTCATCGATCGCGCGGGCGCCGTATCGACGGCCTCCGACGGGGGGTCTGACCTCCCGGATCAGGGCGTCGTCAGCTGCGTGGTGCGCGGGTTCCAGAACCTGAGCTTCCCGCAGCCGGAAGGCGGCATCGTCACGGTCGTGTACCCGATTATCTTTAATCCCGGAGATTGACCCAACGTCAGGGGGAGCGTCGCCGCTCCCCCCGACACCCCCCAGCGGGAGGTCGGAAGGTGGTTCCGCTGGGGAGGGGCGATGAGACGCGGTGCCGAGAGGTGCCGCGTTCTTCGTTTTGTCGGCCGTCTTTCTCTTTATGCGCGAATAAAAACCGGGCTAAGCTCGCGCGCGCATGCACACGCTCGCCAAGCTGGGAATTGCTGCTGTCGTTGCCGTCGCCGGGATGGGTTGCTCGCGCAACAACATCGAGGCGGTGAACCTCGCCATCGAGGGCGACAAGGCCAAGGCGATGAACATCGACGAGGCCATCAGCAAGTACGATCAGGCGACGAAGCTCGATCCGACCAACCACCGCATCATGTGGAAGCTCGCGCTCGCGTACCACAAGAAGGAAGACTGGCAGAAGGTCGCCTCCACCTGCGCGCTTGCGGAGAAGCAGGCGCCCACCTTCGCGAGCTACTACTTCGAGCACGGCTACGCGCTCGAGCAGATCGCGAAGAAGGCGACCGGCACCGGCAACAGCGCCTGGTCCGAAGTGAAGGACCCGCTCCAGCAGGCGATCGCAAAGGACCCGAACCTCGGCGACGCGTACCACGAGCTGGCCGAGGTGCTCCTGCACCTCGACGACGAGCAAGGCGCGCTCAACAACTACGCGAAGGCGATCGAAGTAAAGCCCGACGAGCTCGGCTTCTACGGCCCGCTCGCGGATCTCTACATACGCCTCGGCTACGTCGACCAGGCCGAGCAGGTCGTCAAGGAGGGCCTCGCGTTCGCCAAGGACGGCGACAAGCACCTCTTCACGCTCCACTCGCTCGCCGGCTCGATCAAGGAGAGCCGCGGCGACGAGGCCAGCGCGATCCCGGAGTACGAGGCCGCCAAGAAGGCGTGCGGGCCGTGCAACGAGCCGGGTCAGGCGATCGCCTACTTCAACCTCGGCGCCGCCTACGCGTCGGTGAACCCGGCGCGCAAGAACGAGGCGATCACGCAGCTGACGTCGTTCAACAAGATGGTTTGCAAGGGCGCCGCCGCCGCGCGCTACACCGACCAGTGCGCGCAGGCGCAGCAGTTCGCGACGAAGCTGAACGGCGCGCTCCAGTAGGTCGGCTCGGAGCGCACCCAGTCACGCGTCGAATGTCAAGCAGTGTCTGGGTCGCGCGCGCACGCGGGAAGATGACACGCGATGTCATCTAGGCTGTGTTTCCGTGCCGACGCTCTGATAGCCTCGCAGATGGAAAAGTAGAGGCGTAGAGCCCCAACGTCGCTCCATCGGGACGCGGCCGTGTACTTCAGATCTGTCCTTCCGAAAACTCAATGGGATCCATGGACCTTCAGGATCGTCTGACGCATCTCGAGAGAATCCGCGATTGGCAGGGGCTCGTCGAAGAGCTCGAAAAAGGCATCGCGGGAGGCGCCGCCAACACGGCCAAGGCGGCGTTCCATCTCAAACTCGGGCAAGTGCTCGAGACGAAGTTCCTCTCGGGCGTCAAAGCGCTCAAGCACTTCCAAGATGCGTACAAGCTGAACCCGGCGCTCATCGAGAGCCTGGAGCACGCCCGCGCGATTTACTGGGCGCTCGGCAAGCTGAACATGGTTCAGAAGCTGCTCGAGCTCGAGCTCAAAGCGGTGAAGGACGGTCCGGTCGCGAGCGCGCTGCTCCTCGAGCTCGGGGACGTGCTCTGCGACGTCGGCGACTACGACAAGGCGACCGCGACCTACGCGCGCAGCCTCGCCGCGAGCAGCGGCGAGAATCTTGACGCGCGCGCGTGCCTCGAGGACGTGCAGGCCGAGAGCGGCTCGTGGCAGGCGCACGTCGGGCAGCTGCTCCGCGCGGCGGCCGACACGGGCGAAGGGCCCGTCAAGGCGCGCCTGTTCATGCGCGCGGCGCGCGTCGCGAAGCGCTTCGCGCCGCAAGAGACCGCGGCGATGCTCGAGCAGGCGTACGAGAGCGACCCGCTCAACAAGCAGGCCGCCGCCCTCTTCGAGGGAATGCTCGCCGAAGAGGGGACGATAGATCGCCTCGAGGCGACGCAGAAGCAGATCGTCGAGCAGGCCGCCGACCGCACGCGCCGCGCGGCGCTCGCGCTCTCGTTCGGGACGCGCTGGGTCTCGCGCCACCAGAACGTCGACGTGGGGACGAAGTTCCTCGAGGAGGCCGTCCAGCTCGACCCGGCCAACGAGGGGGCGTTCCACTTCCTGCGCGACACCTACGGCAGGAAGGGCGGCGACTGGGATCGCGTCCTCACGCTCGCCGAAGAAGCGGCGACCCGCGCCGGCGAGAATGGCAACGCGACGTTCCTGCTCGCCCAGGCGGGCACGATCGCCTGGCGCCAGACCGGCAACCTGATCAAGGCGCGCCTCGTGTTTCAGCGCCTCGCGGCGCTCGAGCCCGAGCACCCGCAGCTGCGCGCGTTCGAGGCGCAGATCGGCGAGACCCTCCGCCCGTCGACCTCCGACGCGCCGCCGGCGCCCGAGCTGCGCAAGGCCGACACCCGTCCGCCGCCCAGAGGCTATGCGCCGAAGGTCGGTTTCGACGGCGACTCCGAGCCGCCGCCGGGCGATGCGACGCGCGTGGGCGAGGTCCCCGCCGAGATTCTGCGCTACGCGCGCCAGCCCGAGATCAAGGACGAGCCGCCGCCCGCGCGCGCGAAGTCGGAAGCGCCGCCGCCGCCGCCGCCGCCTCCTGTGGCGGAGGAGGAGCCGCCCGTGCACGCGCACGCCCGCGCTCACTCGGAGCCGCCGCCGCCACCGCCCGCCGAGCCGTCGCGCGACGACGAAATGAAGCTCGAGCCGTCGCCCCCGCCGGCGCGCGTCGCCGAGGCGGCCGCGCCCCCGCAGGCTGCGCCGCCCGCCGCCGCGCCGGCTTCGGCCGACAAGATCTCCGAGCTCCGCGCCCTCGCGGAAAAGCAGGAGGGCGCCAAGCGCTACAACGAATACGTCAAGACGCTGCTGCAGCTCGCGGCGGCGGTGCCCGAGACGTACGAGAAGGTCGAGCTCTTCACCAAGGCGGCCGATCTCTACGTCACCAAGTTCGCCAACCAGGCGGAGGCGGTCAAATCGTACGAGGCGGTCATCGCCCTCGAGCCGGACAACGCGACGGCCATCGACTACCTGCGCCAGATGTACGAAAAGCGCAGGGACTGGGAGAAGCTCCTGGGCCTGCAGCGCCGCGAGGCCGAGCGCCTCGGCCCGGGCGCCGAGCGCGCCGCGAAATTCCTCGAGATCGCCAAGCTCGCCACCGAGCGCGTGAAGAAGCCGGAGATCTGCATCGATCTCTGGAACGAGGTCATCGCCAACGACGAGGCCAACGCCGAAGCGCTCGGCGCGCTCGCCGGTCTCTTCGAGCGCAGCAAGGAGTTCGACAAGCTCGTCGACGTGCTCGAGAAGCAGTCGGCGATCACGTACGACGCCCCGCAGCGCATTCAGATCCTCACGAAGCTCGGCACGATCTACGGCGATCGCCTGAACAACGACGAGGGCGCCGTCAACGCGTGGCGGCAGCTCCTCGCGCTCGACGCCAACGACCGCAAGGCGCAAGAGGCTCTCAAGAAGAAGTACCTCGCCCTCGGCCGCTGGGACGACCTCGAAGTCTTCTACGCCGAGACGGGCAAGTGGGACGAGTTCATCCGCGTCCTCGAGCAGCAAGAGGCGAAGGAGACGAAGCCCGAGGCCAAGATTGGCCTCCTCTTCAAGATCGCCCAGCTCTGGCAGGAGAAGAAGCAGAAGCTCGATCGCGCCGCGAAGGCCTACGAGAAGGTCCTCGAGATCGAGCCGAACAACCTTCAGGCCGCCGAGGCCCTCATCCCGATCTACACGCAGGCGAACAACAGCAAGGCGCTCGCCAACGCGATCGAGGTCAAGCTCGCGCATGAGGCGGACGAGGTGAGCAAGCTCACGCTGCTGCGCGAAGTCGCGGCCCTCTACGAGGGTCGCGTCAAAGAGCCGCAGAAGGCGTTCGACCGCTACTTGACCGCGTTCGAGTTCGCGCCGCACGACGATCAGACCCACGCCGACATGGAGCGCGGGGCGAAGGTCACCGGCGGATGGGACCGCGTCATCGCCGCGTACTCGAAAGCAACGGAGGACGCGACCGATCGCGATCTGCAGATTACGCTGCGCCTGAAGCTCGGGCGCGTGCTCGTCCAGGAGGTCAATCGCGTCGACGACGCGCTCGCCGCGTACCGCGCCGTCTACGACGTGGACGGCGAGAACGCCGAGGCGCTCAGCGCCCTCGAGCGCCTATACCGCCAGACGTCCCGCTACGCGGACCTCATGGGCATCTACGAGAAGAAGCGCGAGCTCTCGGTCGACCCCGAGGACAAGAAGCGCATCTCGTACGAGATCGCCAAGCTGTACGAGACCGAGGTGAAGGACGTCGAGAAGGCCGTCGACACGTACGTGGGCGTCCTCGAAGA
>JAYVXL010000071.1:0-2653 GCA_043785185.1 Myxococcales bacterium | reverse complement strand
CCGCCATCATGCCGGCGGTCAGCAGTCCCGTGAGACCGTGCTTGGTCACGATGGGCGCGAGAATGACGACGAACGCCGCGGTCGGCCCCGTCACTTGGAACTTGCAGCCGCCTAGCAGCGCGACCGAGAAGCCGGCGAAGATCGCCGTATAGAGCCCGTGCTGCGGCGGCGCGCCGACGGCGATCGCGAGCGCCATCGAGAGCGGCAGCGCGACGACGCCGACGACGAGGCCGGCGAGCAGATCGGCGCGCGCCTCGGCGACGCCGTAGCCCGACGCGAGCGTCCGGCGGAGCGCGGTGGCGAACGGGATGCCCTGCCTCGTGAGCTCGCGCGGCAAAGACAACAACGATTCGATCTTGCGGCGCACGACCTTTGGAGGATCCGGCCGCGCCGCGCCGTCGTCAAAGCATTCCTTGTGCGCGCGTCGGCCATTTGTGAGGATGGGGCCGTGGTGCGGTCGTGCTCGACGAAGACGTGATCCCGTCACGACGGCCGCGCGCCCCGCGTGCTCGTGTCCGCGCGCGCGCGCTCGCAGCCGTGGCGGCGGCCGCCGCGGTGGGGCTTGCGCTCCTCCCGTTCTCGGCGTGCGGGAGCGACACGTCGTTCGACGTTCGCTACGCGCCGACGTACGCGCCGCCGCGGACGGTGAGCGTCTTCGGTGTCTTCAGGGACGGGCGGATGAGCACGGAGTCGTGGGACGTGATGGGCGCCCGCCTCTCCCGCCCGCTCGGGGGCGCGCCGTGTGAGGTCGCCGTCGGCGCGCGCTTGCAGGAGACGGCGCCGAGCCTCGTCGCCGCCCTCGACGACGTGACGCGCGCGGGCGGCGTCACCGACGAGGTCCTCGCCGAGCTCGCGCCGATGGCGAAGAGCGACGTCATCGTCCTCTTCACCGTCGCCGGCCGCCCGCCGCAGGTGCTCTCCGACGCCGGCCCCGTCGCGCGCGCGCCCCCTTCGACGAGCCGCTTCAACACCGGCGGGCGCGGAGGCCGCGCCATGACCGGGCCCTCGAGCACGACGCGCCGCACCGACCGCAACGCCTTCGAGGTGTCGGCGTCGTTCTACTCGGTCTCGGCGAAGGCGTCCGTCGGGCTCATCGCCATGGCCTACGAGGGGTCGACCGTCGAGGACGCGCTCGAAAAGTTCGCCGCCAAGCTCGCGCTCGAGTTGCCGGGGGCGCGCTGCGACGGCTGGAACTACGGCGTTTCCGTCGACGAAGCGCGGCTCCGCGCCCTCCGGCGGTGACGAACGGCGCGCGCGCAGCTTGCGCGCGGGTCGCGGGATGTGCACGCTAAGGTGAAGCATGAGCAAGACGCGTTCGGAGATCCTCGCGGACTCGCAGCGGAAGGGCATCGCGGCCGGCGCCGCCGTGGCGGGTACGGTGGCGCTCGGCGTCCTCGCCGCGCCCGTGGTCGCCGTCGTCGCCGCGGTGCCGACGGCCCTCCTCGCCTACCGCTGGTGGAAGCACCGCGCCGAGAACGGCATTCGGTTCTGAGCGTGCGCGTCCTCTCTCGAGCGCTCGGGGCGGCAGCGCCGCTCTCTGCCTTCATCGCGATCGCGGCCTGCGGGTCGAGCGGCGACGGCGGCGTCGACGTGGGCGGCGTCGATGGCGGTCGCGGTGGGACGAGCGGGAGCAGCGGGAGCAGCGGGAGCAGCGGGAGCAGCGGGAGCAGCGGCGGGCCGCGGGACGGCGCCGCGGACGTCGTCTTCGACGGGCCGGCGCCTCGAGGCGTCGGGCGCGTCACCTTACGCCTGCCGGACTCCAAGTGGCACCGTGTCACCGCGACGGCGGGCGGCCAGGTCGAGGACTTGACCACCCCGATGGGCGCGGTCTCACCGGGGAGCGACGGCTTCGTCAACACGTCCAAGAGCGGCGACTGGCTCGTCGCGGCCGGCGGCCGCTTCGGCTGCGCGAGCTCCAGCTGCCTCGAGCTGTTCGCAGGCTCGCTCGCGCAGGGCGAGGAGGTGCGTTCCGCGGGAAAGGCCGTGCAGACGGCCGAAGCGCGCCCCGCGGTCTCGTCCCAGGGCGACGTGATCGTGTTCCCGGCGACGGGCGGCCCGCACGCGACCGACCTCTACGCGATCACGAAGACGGGCGCGGCGTGGGGCGCGCCGGTCCTCCTCACGGGCGCTTCGACGTTCGCCTATCACCACGACGTCGCCATCGCCTACGACGGCTCGCGCGCCGTCTTCGACTGCGGCGCCGATCCGTACGCCCAGCCGCCGACCTCGATGTGCGAGGTGCTGACGGACGGCACCGGCTTCACGGAGGTGCTCTCGCCGAGCGACGGCCCGGACAAGGGCGCCCGCCACGCGCTGCACCACCCCGACTACACGCCGCGCGGGGACTTCATCTTCGAGGCCGACTGGCCGTCCGAGCAAGTCTGGAGCCTGGCGCGCGGCTCGAAGACGCCGGTGAAGGTGTCGCCGGCCGACCAGACGAACGACAACTCGCCGTGCGTGCTGCCCGACGGGCGCATCGCGTCGCTCTGGCTCGGCCGCGCGGGCAACACCGCGAACGCGCACGAGCTCAAAGTGATGAACCCCGACGGGTCGGGGTACGTGATGGTCCTGACGGGGACGGACATCGTCGACGTCGGCCAGGGGTGCGGCAACTGAGTTGATTTTCAGGCAAAGGCAACTGAGTTGACGGCGA
>JAYVXL010000070.1:0-8764 GCA_043785185.1 Myxococcales bacterium | reverse complement strand
CGCGCGCGCCGCGCTGCGGATGGGCGACAACGCGGCGGCGGCGGCGCACGCGTCCCCGGTCGCGGACGCGGGCGAGAGCGACGCGTTCGGCGCGGAGGCGTCCGCGCTCCGCGGCGCCGCGCTCACGTACACCGGCGAGCACGACGCGGCGCGCGCGGAGCTCGACGGCGCCGTCGCGCGCGCGGAGAAGGCCGGCGACAAGCGCGTCCTCGGCGTGGCGCACGGGATGCTCGCGATCGCGCACCAGCGCGCGGGCCGGCGGAGAGAGGCGCGCGCCGCGTACGAGGCGTCGCTCGGCGCGGCCGAGGCCGCGGGCGACGCGGCGACCGTCGCGGCCATGCGCCTGAACCTCGCCGGCATCGCGCAGGCGGAGGGCGATCTCGCCGCTGCGCTCGCGCACTACGAGGCGTCGGTCGACATGGGGCGGCGCAGCGGGGTCGCGCTCGCCGTGCAGCAAGCGCTCCTCAACCTCGCCAACCTCGACGTCTTCCTCGGCCGCTACGCGCACGCGTCGGCGTCGATCGACGCGGTCATCGCGGGCAGCGACTCGCTCACCGCGGCGGCGCGCGCGCAGCTCACCGGCCTCGAGGCCGAGCTCGCCGTGCGCACCGGCGATCTCTCGCGCGGCGCCGAGCTCTACGACGCGATGGCCGCCGCGTACGACGCGCTCGACCGGCCGCTCGAGGTCACCGAGGCGCGCCTGCAGTCGCTCTGGGCGCGCGCCCGCATCGGCAACGCCGACGTCGCGGATCTGCAGCGCGCGTTCGCGGAGCTGAAGCGCCGCGCCGGGGACGGGGGCTTCCGCGAGCACGAGGTGCTCGCCAGCCTCGTCGACGGCACGCTCGCCCTCTCCGCAGGCAACGAGCAGGACGCCGCGAAGGCGTTCGATCGCGCGCTCGCGGAGGCCACCACCGCCGACAACCGCGAGTGGGCGTGGCGCGCCCTCGACGCGCGCGCCCGCCTCGCGGCGTCCCAGGGCGCCGTCGCCCACGCGCGCCGCGACACCGAGTCCGCGCTCGCCATCCTCGAGGAGACGGCGGCGAAGCTCCCGCGCGACTTGCGCGAGGTGTTCTGGGACGACCCGCGGCGGCGCGCGCTCCGCCAAGCCCACATGGCCACGATGCACGCCCCGCTGCCGAGCGCGCTGTCCAGCGCGAGGCGCAGCGCGACGATGCGCGGGTCGCAGATGAGCGCGACCTCGACGATGAGCGCCAGCGTCACCGAGGACCGCCTCGCGTACGTCCTCGAGGTCACGCGCGAGCTCGCGCGCGAGCACGATCTGTCGCGCCTCCTCACGAGCGTCACCGACCACGCCGTCGCGCTCTTGCGCGCGGAGCGCGGCTTCGTCGTGCTCGCCAACGATCAGGGCGAGCTGCTCGCGCACGCCGCGCGCGACCGCAAGGGCGACGACCCGCACGCGAGCTTCTCGCGCAGCGTCGCCGAGAAGGTCGTGCAGACGGGCGAGCCGGTCGTCGCGCTCTCCGCGCGCGACGACGCGGGGCTCGCGCAGGCGGTGAGCGTGCACCAGCTCATGATCCAGTCGATCGCGTGCGTCCCCATCCGCGGCGCTCCGCCGCTCGGTCGGCCGATCGGCGCGCTGTACCTCGAGACGCGCCTGCGTCCGGGCCTCCGCTTTCAAGACGAGCTCCCGACGCTGCTGGCGTTCGGCGATCAAGCGGCGATCGCGATCGAGAACGCGCGCCTGCACGGGGAGAACCGCGCGCGCACGGCGGAGCTCGCGCGCGCGAACGAGGAGCTCGCGGCCGCCAAGGACCGCCTCGCCGACATTCTCGAGCGCCGCACCGAGCAGCTCGGCGTCGCGCGGCGCGACTTGAAGCAGGCGCGCGCCGAGCTGCGCGGCCACTTCGGCTACCACGGCCTCGTCGGCACGAGCGCGGCGATGCGCAAGGTGTACGCGATGATCGAGCGCGTAAAGGACACCGACGTGCCCGTCCTCATCACCGGCGAGAGCGGCACGGGCAAAGAGATGGTCGCGCGCGCGGTGCACGCGGCGGGAGCGCGCGGCAAGGCGCCCTTCCTCGGCGTCAACTGCGGCGCCATCCCCGGCAACCTCCTCGAGAGCGAGCTCTTCGGCCACGTGCGTGGCGCGTTCACCGGCGCCGATCGCGATCGCAAGGGGCTCTTTCGCGAGGCCGAAGGGGGGACGATCCTCCTCGACGAGATCGGCGAGATGCCGATCAAGATGCAGGCGGGCCTCCTGCGCGTGCTCCAAGAGCGCACGGTGCGGTCGGTCGGCGGCGTGAACGAAGAGCCGGTGAACGCGCGCGTCGTCGCCGCGACCAACCGCGGCCTCGAGCAAATGGTGCAGGAGGGCCTCTTCCGGGAGGATCTCTTCTATCGCCTGCACGTCGTCGAGGTGCGCGTGCCGTCCCTGCGCGAGCGCGCGGACGACATCCCGCCGCTCATGGATCACTTCATGACGCTCTTCGCGGCGCGTTACCGGCGCGAGAAGAAGAGCCTGAGCCGCGAAGCGCTACGGCGCATGGTCTCGTTCGAATGGCCCGGCAACGTCCGCCAGATGGAGCACGTGCTCCTCAACGCGTGGCTCATGAGCGAGGGCGACGAGATCGAGCTCGAGGATCTGCAAATCGTGGAGGCGAGCCGCCCGCGGCCGACCGGCGGCGAGGAGCAGATCTCGAGCCTCCGCCCGAGCAAGGCGCCCTCGGCGTCGCTGGCGCGCACGAAAGAGGAGTTCAAGGACACCGAGCGCGAGCGCATCCTGAACGCGCTGTCCTCGTGCAACTGGAACCGCGTGCAGGCGGCGAAGTTGATCGGCATCCCGCGCCGCACGTTCTACAGGCGCCTCAAGGAGTACGGCATCCTTTGAGCGGGGGCGCCGGGCGGCCGCGTTCCTTTCGGTGTCGATGACGGGAAGGAAGGGGGTTCCGGAGCGCGCGGTCTCGCGCGCGTCGATCTACATCGACAAGGTGACCGTCACGAGCCCTTGAGGCTCGCGCGCGGCGCCCACGTCGCGTGCGTGCCGCTCGAGATGCGCATCGGCAGCCGCACCCGCGCGAGGGGGCCCTTCTCGAGCGCGCGCGCGTCGAAGATCCAGCACTCGGAGACGTCGTTGGCGAGGTCGATGGTGAACGTCACGACGTAGCCGTCGTCCTCGCGCGTCGCGCCGTCGCGCGGCGCGAACGGCGCCTCGCTCGCGAAGACACCGGGCGGGAAGCGGTACTCGCTCTTGTGCCCGGTTTGCACGTCCGTGCGCACGATGCCGTTGAAGACGAAGAGGCCTGGCTCGCCGGTCATCGCGTACACGTAGCGGTGCTTTTTGCCCGCGTAGCCGGCGTTCAGGCTCGGGAACTCGGTGACGGCGTCGTCGAGCGGCTCCTCGCGCGTCGCGCCCGTCCGCAGGTCGAAGCGCCAGCGGTGCAGGCGCGTCTGCATCGCGTTCATGTCGACGCTCTTCATGAACGCGACGATGGGCGAGTCTCCCTCCGCGCGGGGCACCGGCACGCCTTGGTGGTAGCCCTCGAGGACGACCTCGTCGCCGTCTTCGTACGCGTTCGAAAAGTGCAGCACGTACGTCGGCGCGGCGGAGAACCACCGAACGTCGCCTTGCCCGCTGCGCGGCACGAGACCGAAGCGCGCGCCCAGCTCGGGGAAGTAGCGCGCGTGGTATTTCCCTTCGCGCAGGCGCGCCGGGTCCCAGAACAGCGGGAAATCTCCGACGATCGCGAACCGCGCCGTGAACGCCATGTCGTGCGGCAGGCGCGGGCCCGGCAGCGGCACCGGGATCGCGCGCACGAGCGCGCCCGTGCGATCGGCGACGCCGACGTGGCAATACGGCGCCTCGGTCCCGTAGTTGAAGAAGAGGAGCTCGCCCGTCGCCTCGTCCACCTTCGGGTGGGCGGAGATCGTGGCGCCGCGTGGAAAGCTCGGGTGATCGAGGTTCGCCGTGCCGCGCGGCGCGAGCGTCGTCGGGTCGAGCAGGTAGCCGTCGCCGCACTGGTAAAACGTCGACAGCGCGAGGCCGGCGTGGACGATCACGTCCGTCGACGACGCGTCCTTCATGCGCGTGCGCGCGCCCCACCCGTCGCGCTTCGAGCGCGCAGGCGACTCGAGAATGCCGGCCCACAGGGGCTCGCCCGCCTCGAGCTCGGCGCGCAGGCCCGCCGTGCGGACGAAGCGGTTCTTGTAGCTCGCCGCGCCGTCCTCGAAGCGGATCGCGTGGATCATCCCGTCGCCGTCGAACGGGTGGTAGCGGCCGGTGATCGCGTCCTGCAGCGGATTTTCCGTGTTGCGGAGATAAACGCCGGAGAGGTCGCGCGGGATCTCGCCGGCCGTGACGTCGAGATCGTCCGCGTCGACTTCCACGGTGTTCGGCGTCCACGCGCCGGTGCGGTAGGGGTGCGAATCGCCCGCGGGGAGCTTCGACACGTAGGTTCGCAGGGTCGTGACGCGCATGCTCATCCTCCCGCCTCGGTGCCCCAGACGAAGCTCACGACCGTCGAAGCGCTCCCGCCGATGTTGAGCGTGCCGAAGCGCGTCGCGCCCGGCACCTGCGTGTCGCCGGCGCGGCCGCCCACCTGGCGACACGCGTCGAGCACCATGCGCACGCCGGTCGCGCCGACGGGGTGGCCGAGGCCGATGAGCCCGCCGCTCGGGTTGATCGGGAGCCGGCCGCCCATCTCGCAGGTGCCCTCCTCGATCGCGCGCCACGCCTCGCCGGGCGGCGTGATGCCGAGGTGATCGAGCGCGAGGTACTCCGTGACGGTGAAGCAGTCGTGCGTCTCGATGCCTTGGAGGTCGAACGGGCCGGCGAGCCCGGCGCGGCGGTACGCGTCGGTGGCCGCCCCGCGCAGGTGCGGCACGAGGTACGGGCTGCCCGCGCCGCGCGCGAGCTTGTCGGCGAGCGAGAGGGTGGCGGTGCGGTGCCCCCAGCCGAGCATCCGCGGCGTCGACGCGAGGGAGCGGCCTACGCGCGCGGCATGCGCGATAGCGAAACGGCGCGACGCGAGCACGATCGCGACCGCGCCGTCGGTGACCTGCCCGCAATCCTGCCGACGCACGCGCCCCTCGACGATCGGGTTTGCGCTGCTCGGGCCGTCGTCGTCGTCGAACGCGCCGGGACCGAACGACCAGCCGCGCGTCTGCGCGAACGGGTTCCTCTTGGCGTTGGCGAAGTTCTTCCGCGCGATCGCCGCGAGGTGCGCGCGCGACGGCCCGCGCGGCGTGCGCGCGAGGAGCGCGCCCGTGATCTCCGAGAACATGTGCGGCCACAGGTAGCGCGCCCCTTCGGCCTCGTGCCCCGCCCACGCGGCGGCGCCGAGGTGCTTGGCCGCGATCTCGCCCGGCACGTTGCGCTCTTGCTCCACGCCGACGATGAGGACGGAGTCGTACCGGCCGGCCTCGATCTCCGCCGACGCCGCGAGCACCGCGAGGCTGCCCGACGCGCAGGCCCCCTCGTGCCGCGCTGCCGGCACGCCCTCGAGCTCCGGGAACATCGTCGCCGGCAAGGCGCCCATCTGGGCTTGCCCGGTGAAGAGCTCGCCGAACGCGTTGCCGACGTGGACGCTCTCCACCGCGCCGAGCGTGAGCTTCGCGTCCTCGAGCGCGCCGAGCGTCACCTCGCGCAGGAGGTCGCCGAGCTCCTTCCCCTCGCGCGCGACGTTGCGCGCGAAGTCGCTCTGGGCGCCGCCCAGGAAGAACACCGCGTCGCGCGACATCCGCGTCATCCTAGCGCGGTTCGCCGTGCTACGTTCCCGCGCATGCGAAATCTCGTCCTGCTCGGAAGCCTCGGCCTCGCCCTCATTGCCTGCGGCAAGGAGACCGTCCCCACCGCACCCGCGACGACGAACGGCGTCGCCACGGCGCCCGCACCGCCGGCGCCCGAGAAGGCGACGCTGCCCGCGACCGCCGCGACCGCCGCCACCCCCACGACCCCCGCCGGCCCGGCGACCTCCCTCAAGGTCCTCACGCAGGTGCCCGATCTCGACGCGGGTAAAGCGGCGCCCGACTTCACCGCGACCGCGCACGACGGCACGACCGTCCACCTCGCCGCCCTGAAGGGCAAGTCGGTCGTCGTCTACTTCTACCCGAAGGACGAGACGCCCGGCTGCACCAAGGAGGCGTGCGCGTTCCGCGACGGCTTCGCCGAGCTGCAGAAGAAGGGCGTCGTCCTCATCGGCGTGTCGGGCGACACCGACGCGTCGCACAAGGCGTTCGCCGAGCATCACAAGCTGCCGTTCCTCCTCGTCAGCGATCCGAACGGTGACCTCGCGAAGGCTTACGGCGTCCCTTTCAGCGACGGCTACGCGGGGCGTCAGTCGTTCGTCGTCGGCGCCGACGGCAAGCTCAAGAAGGTGTACCGCAAGGTCGACGTGACGGCGCACGCGCAAGAGATCGCCGCCGACGTGAAGTGAGCGCGCGGCTCTCGGTGCTCGTCGACGGCGCGCCGATGGGCGAGGACGAGGCGCGCGCGCTCTGGGCGCGCTTCAGCGCGTACATGGAGGAGAACCGCGGAGACCTCGCCGGCTTCGCGAAGCAGGAGGGCTTCGCGAGCGTCCACCCGGCGACGGGGGCGCAGGGCGCGGCGCTCATCGCGAGCCGGACCGCGCCGCAGCGGCCCTACCAGACGGCGACGGCGACGCCCGCGCGCGCGCCCGCACAGAGGACGGCGCCGACGCCGCCGGGCGGTCCACGACGATCCAATGGACCGCCGAAGATCCAGCCTCGCGGCCAAAAGCCGGGAAAATAGCGCCCAATTTTCTCAGAATTTTGAAGGTCTGATCCCCTCCCCCTTCGCGGACGGGCAGGCCTGTTCCTTGCTTATTGGGACCCAACCCGAGGTGTACGGTTCGCCGTCCATTCGGGGTCAAAGGATCCTCAAAGGTGGAAATCGCCTACGCCGCCCATACCGAGTCGTGCACGTTCATGCTCGACGCCAACGGCGTTTGCCGTTGGGTCGTGGCGACGAGCAGCGGCGTTCGGTCGGCGCAGGCGCGGTCGCCGCGGTGGGAGAAGAGCCAGCAGGCCGCCGAGCGCTGCATCGGTGCGCAGTACGTGGCCTCACTCGACGTGAGCACGAAGGGCGGCCTGCTCGAGATGCCGCGCGTGGGCGTGCCGATGCTGTTCGCGCGCGTCGACCCGACCACGGGCCGCGTCACGCTCGTGCGCACGGCGCCGATCCTGCGCTTCGAGACGAAGGACGAAGAACCGCAAGGACAGCAGCAAGAGCAGCAGGAAGCGGAGCAGCGCTGCGACGCCTCGGACAGCGGCATGCGTCACCGCCCTGATCCGGACCCGACGGAAGAAGACGTGTGGGACATCGCCACGCGCCCGATGCGCCGCGACGAGGTCTGGCACGAGGTCGAGCCGGACGAGCTCGACAGAGACAACGAGCGGTGGGAGGTCGACACCGAGACCGCGAAGGTGGACCTGCACCCGTCGACGTACGAGCGCATGCGGACGCGGCCCAGGAGCGACGACGGATCGGGCAGCCGCGACGTGTACACGAGCGCGCCGCCCACGCGCGTCGGGACGCCCGCGTACTCGCGCCCGGTGCCGAGGGCGCCGCCGACGCGCCCGATCCCCCGCGCGTCGCTCCCACCTTCGCCGAGCCACCCGCGCACGCCGCTCCCGCCGCTCCCGGCGCCGGGGCGCGTGCCGAGCTACGGACGCGCGCCGCGCACGCCGCTCCCGCCGCAGCCCGGCTACTCGGCGCCGCGCACCCCGGCGCCGATGCCGCCTCCGCGGCGCGTGCCGTACGACGACGTGGCGCCGCCGCAGCCGATCCGCCAAGCGCCGCAGGCCGGCTGGGCCGAGCGGCCGACGCGCCCGCCGCTTCGCCGCGCGCGCTGACGTCGCGGCGCTCACCGGCGCCCGCTGCGCTGCTCGTCCGACGTCGCCGCGCGTCCGACGTCGCCGCGCGTCGGGGATCGGGCCCCGGCCGGCCCAACCCCGTATCGTCGCAGGCCCGGCGTGGTCGGCGGCCGTGCGTGACCCTAC
Source organism: Myxococcales bacterium (assembly GCA_043785185.1). Lineage (GTDB taxonomy): Bacteria > Myxococcota_A > Polyangia > Polyangiales > Polyangiaceae > JANYHK01. Next base: position 787 of record JAYVXL010000070.1, on the reverse strand, counting down.
GGGCTCTGGCGCCGGCGCGAGCCACCTATGCCCATGGACTTTTTCGGGCCGGAGTGGTACTCGGCCCGCGTCACCAAACCTCGCGTATCCCCTCGCTTTCCCCGTTCTCACGGCCTCCCCCTACCCCCTCGAGCCATGTCCAGCAGCTTGTCTAGCTCCGTTTTCCTCGCGGCCGGCGCCGGTGGCGTCGAGGTCGACTTCGCGCTCGGCCCGATCGTCATCCAGATCGTGCTGTTCGTCGCGCTCTGGCTCGTCCTGAAGCCGACGCTGTTCGACCCGATGCTCAAGCTCTTCGAGGAGCGAGAGAAGCGCATCGAGGGGGCCATCGCCGGGACGCGCCACATCGACGAGCAGTCGGCCGGGGCGCTCGCGAAGTACGAGGAGGCCATGGCCAAAGCCCGGGCGGCGGCGAACGCCGAGCGCGACCTGCTGCGCGCCGAGGGCGTCAAGGCCGAGAACGACATCCTCGCGAAGGTCCGCGCGTCCACCGCCAAGGCGCTCGAGGAGAGCCGCGGCCGCATGAGCGAAGAGCTCGCGACGGCGCGCGGCAAGCTGAAGACCGACACCCTCCAGCTCGCCCGCGAGCTTGCCGGGCGCGTGCTCGGCCGCGAGGTGCACTGATGAGCGCCGCCCGCATGTCCCGCGCGCTCGGCATCGTCCTCGCCGCCGCGTTCGCGCTCGTCCTCGGCGCCGGAACCGCGTTCGCGCAAGCGCACGGCGACCGCGCCGCCGCGCCGACCGACCACGCCGCGCCGACCGACCACGCCGCGCCGACCGACCACGCCGC
>JAYVXL010000069.1:0-2658 GCA_043785185.1 Myxococcales bacterium | reverse complement strand
CCTCGACCAGAAGAACGCGTCGACGATCGCCGCCGCGGACATCGGCACCTACGAGAGCTACCGCGGGCGGCGCGACGACTGGACGCACGCGGGGATCGCCGCGTTCTCCGGCGCCGGCGCGCTCGCGCTCGCCGGCGCGGTGCTCTACCTGTTCGATCAGCCGACCTTGAACGCGCCGACGATGCGCGTCGAGCCGCCGCCCGCGAAGCCGGCCGACAAGCCCAAGGAGCCCCTACTCGAGATGTCGCTCTCCCCGCTCCTCGGCCAAGGCCTGGGCGGCGCGACGTTCCGCGGGCGATTCTAGCTCGATCTCGCCCGGCTCGAGACCCGCGCGGCTCAGCCGACCTTCGTGCCGCCGACGGTGATCGCGCTGATCTTGATCGTCGGGCAGCCGACGCCGACCGGCACGCTCTGCCCGTCCTTGCCGCACGTCCAGATGCCGTCGGAGGTCGCGACATCGTTGCCGAGCATCGTGACCTTGCGGAGCACGTCCGGGCCGTTGCCGATCAGGTTCACGCCCTTGAGCGGCGCGGTGATCTTGCCGTCCTCGACGAGGTAGCTCTCCGTCAGCGAAAAGACGAAATCGCCGTTCGAGATGTCGACCTGCCCGCCGCCGAAGCGCTTGGCGTAGACCCCCCGCTTCACGGTCTTGAGAATTTCTTCCGGGTCGTGCTTGCCGGCCATGAGGAGCGTGTTGGTCATGCGCGGCATCGGCGCCGACGCGAAGCTCTCGCGGCGCCCGTTGCCGCTCGGCGCGAGCTTGAAGAAGCCCGCGCTGTGCCGGTCGTGCATGTAGCCCACGAGCTTGCCGTTCTCGATGAGGACGCTCGACTTGGGCTCGTTGCCCTCGTCGTCCACGTTGATCGAGCCGCGCGACTGGAGGATCGTCGCGTCGTCGATGACGGTGCAGAGCTCGCTCGCGACCATCTGGCCGATCTGGCCGGAGTAGTTGCTCGTGCCCTTGCGGTTGAAGTCGGCCTCGAGGCCGTGCCCGACCGCCTCGTGCAAGAGGATGCCGCTGTCGCCGGGCGCCAGCACGACCTCCATCGTCCCCGCGGGCGCCTCTTGCGCGCTGAGCATGCGGATCGCCTGGTCGGCGGCCTGCTTGGCGTGCCACTCCGGGCTCTTGCCCTCGAAGTAGCCCATCGTCGTGCGGCCGCCGCCGCCGCTCGAGCCCTCCTGCCGCTTGCCGTTCTCTTCGGCGATGACGCGGATACCGAAGCGGACGAGCGGCTGCGTGTCTCGCGCGTGCTTGCCATCGCTCGTGAAGATGAGGATCTCGCGGAGCTCCTCGGCGAGGCTCGTCTCCACCTTGACGACGCGCGTGTCGGCGGCGTGCGCGGCCGCGGCCGCGCGCTCGAGGATGCGGCGCTTCTCCATGCCCGGCACGTCGAGCGTGACTCGATTGAGGTCGTAGCGCTTCGGCATCGCCACCGGGTTCATCGGGATCGGGCGCTTGGCGCCGCCGCCCGACGCGATCTGGCCGGCCGTCTCGGCGGCGCGCTTCATCGCCTCCCAATCGAGCTGCTCGACGTACGCGTAGCCCGTCGCGTCCCCCTTCTGAACGCGAACGCCGACGCCGAGGGACACCGAGCGCGACGCGTTCTTCAGGATCCCTTCGTCGAACACGAAGCCGCCGCCCGCGCGGTACTCGAAGAAAAGGTCCGCGTAGTCGCCACCCCGAGAGAGCGCAACCGCAAGGAGTCGTTCCGCAATTTGCGCGTCGATGGCGCTGGGGCCACCGGCCGCGAAGGGGGCCTGGTAGAGCTCGGAGTGCGTCGCCATGTCCTTGGCGCTGAACGTAAGCGCCTTTCGGGACCGCGTCGACCTGGGAAACCGGTCCAGCTACCGAACCTACATGCTCCGACGAGGCGTTCCTGCCGGGACGGAAGCCAACCGGAGCGGAACCGCGCGCGACCGGCCGGGAGGTGCCCCGGTAAGTATGCAAAGACCTCGAAACCACGCTAATCTTTGCGGAGAGCGTCGCTACCCCACGTGCGTCTTGCCTCCCCACCCGTTCGGCCCGATCGCCTCGCGACGGCGGGCCCTGCCCGCGTCGCGACTCGTGGTCGATCTTTTCTTCGCGTGAGTCAGCCCCCTCCCCCGTTCTCTGGAGTGCCTCTCCGTGGCGATTGACCGCGAAAAGGTGCTCGACGCCGCCCAGAAGTACGTCGAGAAAAAGAAGTACGACAAGGCGGTCCTCGAGCTCCGAAAGATCATCCAGGCCGATCCGAACGACGCTCGGACGCGCCTGAAGATCGGCGATCTCGAGTCCAAGCAAGAGAAGTACGCCGACGCGGTCTCCACCTACGAAGAGGTCGGCAAGCAATACGCGTCGCAGGGCTTCGCGCTCAAGGCGATCGCGGTCTACAAGCAAATCCGCGAGATCATCGCCAAGCACGTCCCGCAGCTCGAATCGCAGTTCGCGCACATCACGCCGAAGCTCGCGGAGCTCTACCAGCAGCTGGGCCTGACGAGCGACGCCCTGGCCGCGCTCGACGAGGTCGCGACGCGCCTTCAACGGCAGCAGCGCGACGCGGAGGCGATCGACGTCTTCAAGAAGATCGTCGAGCTCGACCCGACCAACCCGCTGCCGCACCTGCGCCTCGCCGAGGCGCTCTCGCGCGTGCAGAACGTGGACGCGGCGGTCGCGGAGTT
>JAYVXL010000068.1:0-2662 GCA_043785185.1 Myxococcales bacterium | reverse complement strand
GCCGCGGCAGGCGCGCTCGCCGCAGCGGCCGGCTCGCCCGGCGCGGGCGCGCTCGAGGGGATCGCGGCCGGCGGCGTCTCGGGCGGCGGCGCCGACGGCGACGCGATTTGCGTGGGCGCCCGCGCGGCCGACGTCCCGCGTCCGACGAGGCGCGACCCCGCGAAGCCCGCCGCCCCCAACGCGACGAGCCCGAAGAGCAGCCCGAGCCAGATCGCGCCCTTCCCTTCTTTCGGCGGCGGCGGTTGGCTGTTGTTCAAAAAGGCGCCGCCGGTCGTCAGCGGGTCGCCCACCGGCGACGGCGCGTAGGCGCTCGGCCCGTGCGGCGTGACGCGCGGAGCGCCCGGACCGATGCCGTCCACCGTCGCCGCCCCGCGCGGCGGCGACGCCAGCGACGCGAGCGGGGAACGCGGCACGAGCGGCGCGCTCGACGGCTCGCCCATCGTAATCGTCGTCGGCGACGGGCCGCTCTGCGGCGACGCGACCGGCACGGGCAGCGTCATGTCCGCCCCGCGCGCCGAGAGCGCCCGCGCGGCGTCGCGCAGCGCCTGCTGCATCGCCCGCGCGTCGGGCCAGCGGCCGTCCATGTCGAGCGCGAGCGCGCGGTCGACGACGTGCGCGATCTCCGCCGGCACGCGGGGCTCCACCTGGGCGATCGGCGGCACCGGCGCCGTCATCGCGAGGAGCAGCTCCTCGTTGCCCGTCTCGGCGATCCGCGGCCGCCGCTGCGCCAGCAGCGCGAACATCGTCGCCCCCACGGCCCACAAATCCGTGCGCGGGCCGACCTGGTGCCACCGACCACGCGCCTGCTCCGGCGGCATGAAGGCGGGCGTTCCGATGGCCATGCCCGTCTGCGTCGCGCTCCCGTCCGCGAGCGGCTCGGCCAGGCGCGCGATGCCGAAGTCCAGCACCTTCAGCCGCTGATCGCTCGTGAGAAATAGGTTCGCAGGCTTGATGTCGCGATGGACGATGCCCTGCGCGTGCGCGGCGGCGAGCACGTCGAGCAGATCGTCCATCAGGCGCATGACCTCGCGCAGCGGCAGCGGCGCCTCGTTCGGGCGCGTGAAGCGATCGAGCGACTGACCGTCGAGCAGCTCCATGACGAGGAAGACGGTGCCATCCTCGGCGGTGTCGTCGTCGAGCACCGCGACCGCGCCGGGGTGACCAATTTTGTTGGCGACGTACCCCTCGCGAAGGAACCGGGCCACGAGCTCGGCGTGCGTGGACAGCTCGGCGTGCAGGATCTTCACCGCCGCGCGCTTGGTGTTGCGGTGCGTGGCGGCGAACACGGCCGCGCTCCCGCCCACGCCGAGCAGGCCGTCGAGCCGCCATTTTCCATCGAGCACCTGGCCGATGCGCAGTTGCGCCCGCCCGATGCCGCCCGCGCCGTGCATCTTCCAAAGTGTAGCCGATCCGCCGCCGGTTTACCCTGTAACCAAATGACGGATACGGGCGCCAGACTTCACCCGCAGACTCGGTTTCGCCCCATGCGCTTGGCCTGGTAGAGGCTCGCGTCCGCCGACGCGAGGAGCTGCGCGGCCGTCGTGATCTCGCCGCCCAGCGCGGCGACGCCGAGGCTCACCGTGCACCGCACGACGACGCCGGCGCCGAGATCGATCTCGAGCGCCTGGGCGATCTGCCGGATGCGCTCGGCCGTCGCCTTGGCCCCTTCGAGCGCGACCTCCGGCATCAGCACGGCGAACTCTTCGCCGCCGGTGCGCGCGAGGATGTCCTGCTCGCGAAGCTTTCCGCGGATCGCCTTGGCCAGCCCCGAGAGGACCTGATCCCCGGCGACGTGCCCGTGCGCGTCGTTGACCGCCTTGAAGTGGTCGATGTCGAACGCGATGAGCGAGAGCGCGCGCGCGTAGCGCACCGACCGGTTGTGCTCGCGCTCGAGCGTCTCGCCGAAGTAGCGCTTGTTGAACGCTTGGGTGAGCGCGTCCACCGTCATCAGCCGGTAGATCTCTTCGTGGTACGTCGTCTCCAGGTCGTCGCCCGCCATGTACTTGAGGATGGTGAGGCCGATCTTGATCTGGTCGCCGTGCGCGAGCGCCGCGCGGCCGACAATCTTCTTGTCGCGCACGAACGTGCCGTTGGTCGAGCCGAGGTCCTCGACGACGTGCGCGCCGTTCGCGTAGACGACGCGCGCGTGGTGGCGGCTCACGCTCTCCTGCTCGATGGGCAGGTCGCAGCGCTGCGAGCGGCCGATCTCGAACGCGCGGCCCTCGAGCGTCGCGCGGTGCCCGAGATCGGGGCCGTAGATGACGACGAGGCACGCGCCGGGCCGCCCTGCGCGCGGCTTCGGCGGATACCTGGGCGGCTCGAACGCGGTGGGGTTCGTCGGGGGCTGCTGCGAGCTCTTGGGTCGTCGCGTCGTTGCCAAGCCGCTCCGATGGTAGCATCCGGCGCGAAACGGAGGGATCCCCATGAGCCTCACCACTACGCCGGCCTGGACGGCGCTCGCGAAGCACCACGCTGAAGTGAAGGGCGTTCACATGCGAACGTTGTTCGCGGAGGATCCCGCGCGCGCCGCGCGCTTCTCGCTCGAGCTCGGAGACCTCTTCGTCGACTACTCCAAGCACCGCGTCACGCAAGAGACGATGGGTCTCTTGATCGCGCTCGCGGCGCAGCAGAAGGTCGGCGAGTGGCGCGACAAAATGTTCGC
>JAYVXL010000067.1:0-8791 GCA_043785185.1 Myxococcales bacterium | reverse complement strand
CCCTCGGAACGGGATCTTCATCGCCAAAACGCCGTCTCGCTGGCCTCTCCGGCCGGGGGGACGGCGTCGTCGTTTTGGAGAAGTCCCGACTATATTCGAGGGGTTACCGCCGGCCGCTCGCCAGTGTCACCCGTTCGGGGGACAGAGGAACGAAAGATTTGAGGGAGGAAATCTTTCGGATGGCGGTAATCTAAGAGTGAATCGGGAAGGCGCTAGACGCCGGAAGCGCTCGCCAACACCTGGAGGTTTCTCATGGCATATGAATTCTACGCAAAGTGCAAGTTCGACAAGCAGGGCGCGTCTGCGGGCACCAGCCCGCGAACGGATCACAAAGACGAGTTCCCCTGCATCAGGTTCCAGTACGAGCTCCTCGCCGCGTACGACGTTTCGACGAACAAGGCCAAGGGGAAGCGCCAGCACAAGAACATCATCCTGACGAAAGAGTGGGATGCGACGTCGGTTCAGTTCTGGTCGGCTTGCACCAGCAACGAGAAGATCTCGACCTTCGACATCTCCTTCTTCCAGAAGGACAAGAACGGCAAGGACGAGCACTACTACCACATCACGTTGACTGACGCGCACGCCGTCAAGGTCCGTTACTACACGGGTACGGCGGAGGACGAGGCCACGGGCGCCAACGCGAAGTCCCCGGGTCAGTACGACACGATGGAGCTCGAGGACATCTCGATCTCGTTCCGCAAGATCCAGGTCGAGCACAAGCTCGCGAACAAGACCGCGATCGACGACTGGGACGCGCCCGAGACCACGTCCTGAGTCTCTCGTAGCCGGTTGGAGGGCCCTGTCGCGATTCTATCGCGGCGGGGCCTTTGCCTTTTGTGGCGTCGGCGCTCGAGTGCGGGCACGCTAGGAGAACCATGAAACGCGCTTCGCTCCTCACCCGCGTCCGGCACCCCGAGCTGGCGACCGCGCGGCGGCACGTCCCCGCGAGCGAGCTCCGGGAGAACATCCTGACCCACCTGCAAGGGATGCTCTCGACGCGGCACGGCTCGATGGCGACGCTGCCCGACTATGGGATCCCGGACGTGTCGGAGATGCTCCACAATTTTCCGGACGCGATCGCCGCGATGCAGCGCGCGCTCAAGCACACCATCGAGCAGTACGAGCCGCGTCTCACCGGCGTGCGCGTCAACTTCGTCCCCAACGACGACCTCATCATCCGGTTCGAGATCGCCGCCTCGCTCATCACCGAGAGCGGAAAAACGCCCATGAAATTCGAGACCACCATGGAGATGTCGCGTAAGATCTCGGTGAAGTGAGCCATATCGTTAGCTAGCGAACGATTCCTAACGCTGGCTCCCGCTCCGCGCCCATCCGCCCGTGTTCAATAAGTATTTCCAGGACGAGCTCGCCTACCTGCGCGAGCTCGGCAAGGAGTTCGCCGGCGCGTACCCGGCGCTCGCGCCGATGCTCGCCGATCGCGGCGGCGACCCCGACGTCGAGCGCTTGCTCGAGGGGGTCGCGTTCCTCACGGGGCGCATCCGCGAGAAGATCGACGACGAGATCCCCGAGGTCATCCACGGGATGGCCTCGCTGCTCTTCCCGCACCTGCTCCGGCCGCTGCCAGCGGCGACGATCCTCGAGATCACGCCGCTGCCGGGCGTGCTGCGCGAGCGGATGGTCGTGCCGAAGCTGGCCGAGTTCGCGAGCGTGGAGGTCGACGGCACGGCGTGCCGCTTCCAGTCGGTGTGGCCGTGCGAGATCGCGCCCTGGGCGATCGAAGACATTCGCCTCGAGCTGCTCCCGCGCGGAAAGCAGATGCTGCGCATCACGTTCCGGCTCCTCGGCGGCGCGCAGCTGGCGGCGGTGGCGTCGGAGAAGACGCGGCTCTACCTCGCCGGCGACCAGCGCTCGCAGCTCGGCCTTTTGATGTGGATCCACGAGCACCTCGACGACGTCCTCCTCTTCACCGAGGGCGCGCCGGGGCGCGGCAAAGAGGTGTCGCTCGGTAAGCGCGCGCTCTCGCACGCCGGCTTCGGCGAGGACGAAGCGCTCCTGCCCTTCGGACGCACGGCTTTCCCCGGCTATCGCCTGCTCGAGGAGTACTACGTCATCCCGCAGAAGTTCGCGTTCGTGGACATCGCCGGACTCTCGCGCGCGCAGGAGCTCGGTAAGGAGCTGCAGACGTTCGTGCTCGGCCTCCGCTTCGACGCGCCCTTCAAGGATGCGCCGAACTCGATGCACGAGGCGGTGAAGCTCCACTGCGTGCCGATCGTGAACATCTTCGAGACGAGCGCGGAGCCGATCCGCCTCAACGTGGCGCGCGAGCAGTTCCTCGTTCGCCCCGCCGGCCTCCCGCCAGGCCACGCCGAGGTCTACGCGATCGAGAAGGTCGAGACGATCCCGCTCGGCACGACGGACCGAGTCGTCATCCCGTCGTTTTACGATTTTTCGCACGCCGAGAACTCCACCGACGAAACGCGCACGTTCTACACGATGCACCTGCACCCGAGCGTCGTGTCCGACGGCGTCGACGTGTTCCTCTCCTTCGGAACGCCGGAGGACGCCGGCTCGCTCCCGGACGCCGACGTCGTCTCCGTCGATCTCCTCGCGACGAACGGCAAGCTCGCGAACGTGCTCCGCGCGGGCGAGATCTGCGTGCCGACGCCCAGCTCGCCGTCGGCGGCGACGTTCAAGAACCTCATGGCCGTGACACAGCACGTCTCCGCGCCGCTAGGGCGGGAGCTGCAGTGGCGCGTCGTCGCGCACGCGTCGATGGGCCTGCGCTCGCTCGCCGAGCTCCAAGTCCTGCGGGCGGTGCTCGACGTCTACAACCTCCACGCGCTCGTCGACCGCCAGGCCGCGCGCGCAAATGAGCTGCGCATCGCGGCGGTGCAGGACATTCGCCTCACGCCGAGCGAGCGCCTGTTCCGCGGCTCGCTCGTGCGCGGCGTCTCGATCGAGATCGACATCGACGAGACCGCCTTCATCGGCGACGGCGACCTCTACCTGTTCTCCGCGATCCTCGAGCAGCTGTACTCGAGCTACGTGTCGCTCAACTCGTTCGCCAAGACGACGATCCACGGCATCAACTCCAAGCTGAAATTCGTATGGCCGCCGCGCACGGGAAATCTGACGCTGCTCTGATCGCGGAGCTAGCCGCCGAGCCCTGGAAGTTCAGCTTCTTCCGGGCCGTGCAGCTGCTTCAGCGGACGGCGCCGCACGCCATTCCCGTCGGCACGCTCGGGCCGGTGCGGCGCGAGTCGATCCGATTCGTGCACGATCAAGAGCTGGTCTTCCACACGGCGGACATCGCGTCGATCTCGCCGCGCGTCATTCGCGACGGCGTTCCGTTCGCGGAGATTCGCTCGAGCTTCATGGGGCTCTACGGCGCCGTGTCGCCGCTCGCGTCGTTCATCAGCGAAGAGATCATCGACGCCGAGCGAAACGACGACAAGTCGCTAAAGGCGTTTTACGACGTCTTTCATCACCGCCTCATGTCGCTGTTCTTCCGCGCCTGGAAGAAGTACCGCTTCGCGGCGGGGTTCCGCGTCGACGGGAGCGATCCGTTCACGCGGCGCGCGTTGGCGTTCGTGGGCGTCGACGCCGCCGCGCCGCCGCGTGACGGCCTGCCGCCGCTCAGCCTCCTCGCGCTCGCGCCGCTCTTGGCGATCAAGACGCGGCCTGCGCGCTCGCTGCAGATCATCCTCGAGCGCCTCTTCCCCGGCGCGGGGATCACCACGAAGAGCTTCATCGCCCGCCGCGTCGTGTTGAACGACGATCAGATCGCGAAGCTGGGCACGCAGAGCAGCACCCTCGGCGTCGACATGACGATCGGCCGCGCGGTCGTCGACCGCTCCGGGCGCTTCCGCGTGGGCATCGGCCCGGTGGACTACGAGACGTTCGAAGGGCTGATGCCCGGCGGGCGGCTGCACCCGACGCTGCGCAAGGTCATCGACCAGTTCTCGCGCGGCGTGCTCGAGATCGAGTGCGAGGTGACGCTCGCGCAGCGCGACGCCCCGAAATTCGAGCTCGGGGTCGAGCGCGGCGCGCGCCTCGGCGTGACGACGACGCTGCGCCCGCAGAGCGGCAAGCCGATGACCGCGCGCTTCGTGATGAGCGACGACGTGATCGGCGCAAGGCCGACGATCCTCGACGACGAGCGCCCCGTCGACTCGATCATGCCGTGACGCGCGCCGCTCGTTGCGGCCGCGTCAGTTGATTTCGAGCGTGGCGACGACGCGGAGCAGCTCGTCGGAGACGGGCTTCAGCGTTGCCGTCTGGTGCAGCACTTGGACGAGGACGATGCGATGGTCGCTGCGCGCGAGGTACTCGCGGCTGACGCTGACGAACGGCGACTTGGCGGCCTTCACCTGACGCCGGACGACGTACGCGCGGCCCTGCGCGTTCCACGTCGACACGGGGACACGCTGGCCGAGGAGCTCAGCGCCGTCGGCCTTCACGCCCTCCTCGTAGCGGGCGAGCACCTCGCGCCACACGTCATCGGGCGAGTCGACGCGCTCGTAGATCGAGAAGACGTATTCGTTCGGCGACACGTACTCGATGTACCGCTCCGTCGCCTTGTTGCTCGCCGTGCGGACGACCCAGTTCTTGGGGCGCGAGAGGTGGATGTTCGCGCCGATGACGCTGACGCCGATGTACTCGGGGTTCGGCGCCGCCTCCGCGAGATCGAGCGGGGGGTACCGCTGCTCGAACGCGGCGAGGTCGGCGTTCGGGTCGTCGTAGTTGTAAAAGACGCGGTTTTGGAAGGCGATCGGGTCGGGGATGTGCGTCGCGCACCCGGTCACCGAGGCCACCGCGCTCGCGCCCGCGAGGAGGACGAACGCCATCGTACGTGCCATGCGCAAAGCGTACTCGGCCGTCCCGGGGAAACGCAAAGAAGGAGCGAAAACTCGTCCGGATGGTGCGGCTGTTCTAGAGTTCTCCTTCGAAGCGCCATGCAGCCCAAAACTCGACTCTTCGCGGTCCTCGCTGTCTTTACTGCTGGAGCGGCGCTCGCTGGGTGCGGCGGCTCGCAGCTGCACGCGACCGGCGCCGTCTCGCTCGACACCGGTGGCGGCGGCGCCGACGGCAAGGTCGAAGGCTCGATGACCCCAGGGTACCTGAGGCTCAAGCCCGAGGCGTGCCAGGGCGAGCCGCTCAAGCCCGACTACACGCCGCTCAACGAAGGAGCGCTCGTGAAGTTCCTCACCGCGCACGGCTTCGAGTCGCGCACGGTCCGCGCGCGGAGCGATCTGGTCTACGTGGACGTGATGAACGTCGGCGAGCACCCGGTGCGCCTGCGCGTCGCCATCCTGAACGACCCGCCCGCCGCCGGGCTCGAGCTGCACGAGGCCATCCTCCAGCACGGGCCTGGGTCCTGGGGCGTGCACCGGTCGAACCTCGCCGTGCTCGCTCCCATCGGGGACCCGGGCGAGGTCGTGTCCTTTGCCCTCAAGACGAAGCTCGCCTGCTGGGGCGTGCTCACGATGGCGGGGCTCGACGACACGTTCGTCGTGCCGGGCGGCTACTTCGAGCTCTGACCGTTTGGCTCAAGACTGGGCCCGTCGTCGCGGCGGGCAGTACGATCGCGCGTAAGGTGCTCACCATGTCACGTTCTCCCTCCATCGCCGACACGACGAGGCTCTTCGCGCGAGCGCTGTGGACCTTCGGCGTGACCGCGCTCCTCGGTGGCGCCGCCGGCTGCGGCGCCGCGGCGAAGGAGCCGCATTTCGAGGACCCGACGCGCCTGCTCGCGCCCGTTCCCGCGTGCGTGGTGAAGCTGCCGGCGCGCCGCGTGAAGACGGGGCTCGCGCGCAACATGTCGGAGACGGGCTATTGGCGGCTCGTGTTCCCCACGTTCGACACCGAAAAGCTCGCGTTGCCCGAGGACGCGGTGCCGTGCACGGGGCGCAACGTCCTGGCCGATCCGGCGCTCAAGGGCGGGGAGTGGATTCGCCGCTACCCGGTCGCCGTCGAGGAGGGCGAGATCCTGCTCGGCAGCGGCGGCGATCGCATCAAGGCGCTGTGGATGCGAACGCATCGGTTCCCCGACGGCACGGAGGCCGGCCCGCTCGCGCTCGTCCGCCCGAAGGACGACTCGGCGGAGGTCTACGCCGTCGGCATTTACCGGGGCATCACCAAGCGCCCGCTGTTCGCGCTCGAGCGCATCGGTCCCGAGGTCGTCATCACCGTGCAGGACGAGGGCTGCACCGGCAACACGAAGGTCGAGCCGTGCCGCAGCCTCACGAGCATCTACCTGCCGCGGCGCGGTGAGCTCGCGCGCCTGACGCAGTTCACCGCGGAGCGTCGCGACTACGTCGACGTCGGCGAGCCCGGGTCGTACGGCCGCATCGAGTACAAGCTCACGAGCTCATCGCGGTACACGAAGGAGGGCATCACCGTCTTCGAGCAGATGACCGCGAAGGACGAAGGTGGCCGCGAGCTGCGGCACGCCGAGATCGAGCGCGTGTTCACGCTGCGCGACATCGAGCTCTTGCCGAGCGAGGACTCGCTGTGGCCGCACATTTATCCCAAGACGGGAAAAGACGAGGGCGCGCCGCCCGCCGGGCCGACCGCGCCGCCCGCGCAGCCTCCGCCGCCCGCGGCGGCTCCGCTCCACACGCGCGCGGACGCGCCGGCCCCCGGAGACGCCGCCGCCGGCGCCGGCCGGAACTTGCGCCCGAAGTACGCCTGCTGCGACGAAGACCTGCCCGCGCCCGCGTCGCCCAAGCGCACGACCTGCAAGCAGTGCTCGAAGACCTCGAACTAATCAGCGCGGGATGAGCCGCTGCAGGCGCGCGGCGGCGTTCTTGTCCATCGCCTGCAAGACGCGAAGCTGCTCGAGCGCCGCGCTACGATCGCCCATGCGCGCGAAGCACGCGCCGAGCTCGAAGCGGAGCTCGGGATCGTTGAGGTCGTGGCGGAGCGCGGTCTTGAACGCCTCGGCCGCCTCGCGGTCGCGGGCCTGCTCGCCGAGGAGGCGGCCCATGCGGCGGAACGTCTCGACGTGGTTCGGCCGCTCGCGTCCGGCGCGCGCGAACGCGTCGATCGCGTCGTGGGAGCGCCCCATCTTCTCGAGCATCACGGCGTAGCTGAAGCGCAGGTCGGCGTCGGCGACGCCGAGGCGGATGGCCTCCTCGTACTGCTCGACGGCGTCCTGGACGCGCTCGAGCGTCGCGTAGGCGACGGCGAGCGCGGCGCGGTAGCGTCCCTCTTCGGGCGAGCGCGAGACGGCGTACTCGAACGGGTCGACCGCCTCCGCCGCGCGCCCGAGCTTCATCAGCGTCACGCCGAACGCGAAGCGCACGCGCCCGTCGCCCGGGTTGAGCGCCACGGCGCGCTCGAGCGCGTGGTGGCTCTGCGGGAGGCGCCCGATGCGCTCGAGGGCGACGCCTAGGCGATAGGCCGCCTCGGGATCCGTCGGCCGCAGCTGCGCGGCCTCGAGGTACGCGCCGGCGGCGGCCTGCTGCTGGTCGAGCGCGGTGAGCACGTTGCCGAGGAGCAGCCGGTGGTCGGCGTTCTCCGAGTCGGCTTCGATGGCCTGGCGGATGAACGGGAGCGCCTCCTCGTGCCGCTTCAGCGTGACGAGCGCGCTCGCGAGGCCGTGCAGCGAGATGGTGTCCATCGCATCGCGCTGGACGATCTCGCGGTAAATCTCCGCGGCGGTGGAGACCTCGCCGAGGTCGGCGTAGAGGTCCGCGAGGAGCCGCTTGGCCTTGCGCCGCCGCGGATCGGCCTCGATCGCGTGCTGGACGCTCTGCACCGCCTCGCGGAGGAGGCCCATCGCGCGCTGCGAGGTCGCGAGGTGGACGAGGAGGCCGGCGTCGGGGGCGGCCGTGCGCACGAGCGGCCCGAGCGTCGAGACCGCGTCGGCGTGGCGACCCTGGCGCGTGTACGCCTTGCCGAGCTCGCCCTTCACGTCCAGCATCTTCGGGTCGCGCTCGACCGCGTTCTCGAGGGCGTCGGTGGCGTCGGCGTCGCGGCCGAGCTCGACGAACGAGAGGCCGAGCTCACGCCACGGCGCCGCCGCGTGCGGGGTGAGCACCACGCAGCGCTCGAGGAGACCCACCGCCTCAAGGGCCCGCTTCACGGCGCGGTACGATATCGCCAGGCTGAGGAGCACCTTGGCGTCGTTCGGCTCGAGGCGGGCCAGCGCCTCGAGCGGCGGAATCGCCTCGTCGTGGCGCTCGAGCGCGACGAGCACCGCGGCGAGGCGCCGGTGCCCGTCGGAGCTCTCGGGGTCGACGCGGACGAGCGTGCGAAGCGGCGCGAGCGCGTCGCGCGGGCGATCGAGCGCCAGGCGCGCGACGCCGAGGCCGTACAGCGCGGCGGGGTTTTCGGGCTCGCGCTCGAGCACCTCCTCGAACGCCGTCGCCGCCTCCTGGTGGAGCTCCAGCTTCGACGCGAGCTCGGCGCGCAAGACGTGGACGCCGAGGTCCTCCGGCGCCATCAGCACAGCGCGCCGGATCGCGTCGAGCGCCTCCTTGTGCCGCCCGAGCCCGCGCTCGGCCTGCGCCAGCTCGATCAGCGTCTCGACGCCGTGCGCGTTCGCATTCTCGAGCGCCGTGAGCGATGCGGCCGCGCGCCGCTTGTCGCCGAGCTTGCCGTACAACACCGCCAGCCGCCGGTGCGCCTCGACGAGCTTGGGGTTGTGCTCGAGCGCGCGCTCGAGGCTCGTCACCGCCTCGGGGTCGCGCCCGAGCTCGGCCAAGATGTTGCCGAGGTCGAGGTGCGCGCGCGCGTCGTCGGCCTTCAGGCGCAGCACGTGCTTGAGCGACGTGATCGCGTCCTCGAGCCGTCCGAGATCGTGCTGGCAGGTCGCGAGCTGGTA
>JAYVXL010000066.1:0-8808 GCA_043785185.1 Myxococcales bacterium | reverse complement strand
CGTCGACCCCCTTTTGCGCGGACTACACGCCGCGTGCGGCGATACACTACCGGCCGATGAAAACGCAAACCTTGATCGGCGTGAGCAGCTTCGTCGTCCTACTCGCCGCCTGCGGTGGCAAGGCCAAGCCGGCGGAGGAGCCCGCGCCTGCGGCTTCGCCGGAGACGACGGCTACGGCAGCACCGGCGGGCACCGACGCCCCGCCGCTCGGCTCGGCTCCGCTCGCGGATACGCCCAAGCCCGACGATGCACCGCCCCCGCCGGCCTCTCCATCGCCGGCCCCGCCGCCGGACGTCATCTCGTGCACGGCTGCCGCGTCCTCGTGCACCGAGGTCAAGGTCGGCCCTGACGGAGCCGCACCGCCGCGCGATCGCTGCACGGCCTCGGGCGGAGCTCCGCAAGATGGACCGTGCAGCCACGACAACGTCCTCGCGACCTGCACGCTGAGCGCGAAGAACAGCGCCGTCATGTACCTCTACCGCAGCCGCGACGAGCAGGAGAACAAGGGCCTCATCGCCGGCGCAAAGCCGGGGTGCGCGCGCGGCAAGGGAAAGTTCGTCGTCCTTCCGAAGGCCGGCAGTAAGGGGAGCAGCAAGCATTGACCTTTGAGCCCGCCGGCGCGGAACGCGAAGTGCTTCATGCGGCTTCGCCCGGCCCTCATTCGCGCGCCCTCGCCAGCCTCGCGGGGAAAAGTGTGCTACACACTCAGCATGAACGCGAAGAAGGTGAGGCGCGCCGGCGCGACGGAGACGTTCTCCGTGTCGGTCGATCCAGAGACGAAGCGTGCGCTTCGGGCGCTCGCGGACAAGGAGTTCGGGGGAAACCTCTCCGCCCTCGTCACGGACTTCGCCGAAGATGCTCGGCGTCGGTTGGCCGCCGGTGAGTATCTTCGTAAGCACCGCATCCCGCAGCTAGCCTCGGGCGAGGCGGATCAGCTCCAAACCGAGATCGATCGGGAAGTCGCGAACGCGCGTAAACGGCGCAAGCGTCACGCAGCCGCGTGATCACGACCTACGTCCTCGATACGGGCGCGCTCGTCTCCGCGGAACGCGGTAAGGAACGCGCCGCCCGCTTCTTCCGCCTCGCGCAAATCGGCCGTGCACACCTCGTCGTCCCCTTACCCGTCGTTGCCGAGTGGTGGCGCGGGCGCACCGACGTACGCGAAGCGGTACTCGCGGCAACACGCGTCGTCGCGTCGGTGAAGGCCGCGAAGGCAGCCGGGGTCGCGCTTGCACGGCTCAAGAGCGTCGACGCCAAGCTCACCATCGATGCTCTCGTGATGGCGACGGCGGCGCTGCTCGACGCGGTGGTCGTCACGGGGGACCCGGGTGACTTCGAGCGACTCGGCGCACACTTCCCCGGCGTCGTCGTGCTTTCGACCTGACCGAGCTCCCGCGCTCTGGGAGCCGACGAAGCGTCGCTCTCGCCGGCTTTCGAAGAGTACGCAACGATCTCCCGCTGGTGCCGACGGCGCGGCGATGGCTTCGCGTGTCCTCGGACCACGACCGCTACGGCGCGTGGAGCGTCTCACGAAGGTTCTCGGTTTCGCGACGCAAGGCTGCTTCGAAGTAGTCTGCGAACGCGGTGACAGACTCAGGCTTCTGAACGCGTGCGCCTAAGCGGACTTTGAAGGCTCCGCCCACCCTCCAGCGAGAAGAGCCGAAGAGCCCTCCTGAACGCGTGCGCCTGAGCGGACTTGAAGGCTCCGCCCACCACCCAGCGAGAAGAGCCCGAGCGAGAAGAGCCAGCCCGCGAAGGGCCGAACAGAGCCCCGCAACTCGAGAATGAATCTCGAGGAAAGTGGAGCGGGAGAAGGGATTTGAACCCTCGACGTCCACCTTGGCAAGGTGGCACTCTACCACTGAGTTACTCCCGCAAAAACGCGGTCCTCTGAGTAGCCGGAACGCCCTCTTCCTGTCAACAGCTGCCTTCCACGGCGCGTCATTCGCGTGGGCGGGTCCGCGCGCCCGCCTGCTTCAGCCTGGGTACGACGGCTTCCGCCTACGCCCGCCTACGCCCGCCGGCGCCCGCGCGCACGACGCTCGCCGCGCGGTCGCCTCTCACCACGCAGCACATTTCTCCGCACGGCGTCGCGCGATGAGACGAGCGAGAGACTCGGTTCGACCCTTCTCGGAACGCGCGCGCGCGTGCACCATTGCTTTGCATGACGCTCGAGTACGACGAACGCGACACCGTGCCCGCGGCCGATCCCGGCGTCGGCTCGCCGCGCGCGCCCGCGAGCGAACGATCGCCGGCGAGCGCGACGACGACGCGCCTGATGACCCAGGCGTTCCTCGACAACGACTACGCGCGCGCGCTCGCGCTCGCAGAGAACGTCCTCGCCCGGCAACCGGGCGACGTGATGGCCGTGGCGATCGCCAAGGAGTGCCGCGCGATGCAGAACCTCGCGTCGTCGATCCCGGTACGCGCGGTGAGTTGGGACGACCGCGTCGACGTGGGGGCCGACGGCGTGGCGGCGAGCATCCTCTCGCTGGTCGATGGCCGCGCGAACGTGACCGAGATCGCCGATCGCGCCGAGGCGAGCGGTCTCGGGCCGGGGGAGGCGGTCCGGCGCATCGAGGAGCTCGTCGAGACGGGCGTGCTGCGGCTCGTGCTCGCGGGCGAAGCGGGCCTCTAACCGACGGCGCGCGCGATCGCGATGGAGTCCATCAGGAGATGAGCCGCGCCAGCTCGTAGGCGGTCGCGGCGGCGGCGGCACCGATCGCGAGCGTCTGCAGCGCGCTGCGCATGGGCGGCGCGCCGGTGAAGCGCCCCTTCACGTACCCGAGCACGGCGAGCGTGATCGAGGTGACGATGACGCTCCATTTCAGCCCGCCGCCCGAGCCCGCCGCGACGACGTACGGCGCCAAAGGGACGAGGCCGCCGAGCGCGTAGGCGAAGCCGATCGTCAGGGCCGATTTCCAGGCGCGACGCGGGTTGGGCTCGTCGAGGCCGAGCTCGAAGCGCATCATGAAATCGACCCATGCCTCGGGCCGCGCGCGCAGCGCCGTGAGGACCGGCGCGACGTCCTCGCGCGTGAGGCCGTAGCCGGCGAACACGGCGGCGACCTCGTCCTCCTCCTCCTCCGGGATGTCCTGCACCTCGCGCGCCTCGCGGCGGCGTTCGCTCGCGTAGTGCTCGATCTCGCTGCGGCCCGCGAGGTAGCCACCCAGTCCCATCGAGATGGCGCCGGCGACGATCTCGGCGACGCCCGCCGTCACGATCACGTGCGACGAGCCGATGGCGCCCGACAGGCCCGCGGCCAGCGCGAAGGGGACGGTGAGCCCGTCGCTCATGCCGAGGACGGCGTCGCGGACGACGAGGGAGCCCCCGAAATGCCGCTCGTCGTGCGCGTGGGCGTGACTTTTGGACATACCCATCTAGCAGCACGATGCCCGGTGCGCCGCGAGAACTTCTCGGGTCTACACGACGCCGCCTCGCCGCGTACGCGCTCCTTCGGCGCCCCTCAGGCCGGCGCTTTGAGCCGGCGGTGCGCGAGCGGAATGCGAAGCTTGCGCAGCGCCTTCGTCTCGATCTGGCGGATGCGCTCGCGCGTGAGCGAGAACACCTTGCCGACCTCCTCGAGCGTGTGATCGCGCGACTCGTCGATGCCGAAGCGCATGCGCAGGACTTTTTGCTCTCGCGCGTCGAGCGTATGCAGGAGCGCCTGCGCTTGCTCGCGCGAGCGGGTGTCCTGAAGCGCGTCGTCGGGCGCCACGACGAGCTCGTCTTTTACGAAGTCGCCGACGTGACCATCGCCGTCGCCGCCGAGCGGCGTCTCGAGGCTGATGGGCTCTTTGGCGATGCGGAGCATCGCGTCGATCTTGTCGAGAGGCATGTCCGTCATCTGCGCGAGCTCTTCGGGCGTCGCGTCGCGCCCGAGCTGCTGGACGACCTGCGACTGCGCCCGCGACAGACGCCGCAGGCTCTCGACCATGTGCACCGGCACGCGGATCGTGCGGCCCTGGTCGGCGATGGCGCGCGAGAGCGACTGCCGCACCCACCACGTCGCGTACGTGCTGAAGCGGTAGCCCTTGCGGTAGTCGAACTTGTCGACCGCGCGCATGAGGCCGATGTTGCCCTCCTGGATCAGATCGAGCAGCTGCAGGCCGTGGTTGACGTGCTTCTTCGCGAACGCGACGACGAGGCGCAGGTTCGCCTCGACGAACTCTGCCTTCGCGCGATCGGCGACGCGCCGCTGCGCCTCGACCTGCGACACGACGCTGCGCTCACCCGCAAGGACGAGGGCGTGGAGCACGCGCTCGACGATGCGGCGCTGCAGGCGCACCACCTCGAGGGCCGTGAGCACCTGCTTCAGCGCGCGCTTGTGGCCCGGCGTCTTGCGCGCCTTCTGCGTCGGCACGCCCGCGAGCTTGGCGGCGCGCTCGAGCACGCGGACGAGACGCGCCACCATCGCGACGTCGTGCACGTCGTCCTCGCTCACGTTGCGCGCGAGCTCTTGGATGCCGAGGCGGCCCGAGCGCAGCTCCTTGGCGACCGCGAAGAGCTCGGGCGCCGCGGCGCGCGAGGACAAGAGCGCGGCCACGATCGTGCGCTCCGCGTCCTCGATGCGCCGGGCCAGCTCGATCTCGCCCTCACGCGTGAGGAGGGGCACGCGCGCCATCTTCTGGAAATAGAACTGGACTGTGTCGAGGCCGACGGCGGCCTTTTCGGTGGTGCTATTCGCCGCCTGACCGGGGGACGGCACGTTGTACTTCTTCACGGCTTGTTTCACTGCGATGCTCGGGACGTCGAAGTGAGCGCGGCGACGTCGTTCGGGTGAGCGCTCGCTCGTAGTATTAAGCACGAACGGCACGCGTGCCCGTCCATTCAGGGCGAAAATGCCCTGAATTTGCCGACAGTCGAGCTGGGTAGGGTCCGCACCTCCGTGCGCTCCAGGCGCGGAACTGGCGGATTTTGCCGGCTATTGGCCCAGGAGCCGGCTGACCGAGCCGAGCAGTACGAGGCGGTCGTTGTTGGTGTCGGCGACGTACAGGCGCGAGGTGAAAAAAGCCGTCGGCTCCACGGCGAGGCCCGCCGGTCCTGCGAGCGAGAGGCCGCCGCTCGGCCCGAGGATGGCCTGGGCGCCGACGCCCGTGCCGTCGCCCGGCAGCGCGAAGACGAGGATCCGGGGTTGGTCGCGGTCGGCGACGTACAGGTTGGCGCCGTCGTGGACGAGGGCGACGGGCCCGGCGAGGTGCGCCTTGTCGGCGCCGCTCGTCGCGGCTCCGCGGCTCGTCAGATCGAGCTGGCCGAGCACCGACGTCGCCGCCGCGCCGCTCACCGTCGGGCTCGTCGCGAAGCGAAGCACGCGGTTGTTGCCGGCGTCCGCGACGAACAGCGCGCCTTGCGCGACGTCCACGGCGGTGGGGCTTGCGAGCGTGTCCGGGCCGGCGGCGCTGCTGCCGCGGTTCGGGAGCGCGTCGGCGCCGGTGGCTTGCCCGAGGACGAGGTCGGCTGCCTGGCCGCTCTGCGTCGGCAGCGCGTTCCACACGAGGACGCGGCTGTTTCCGGTGTCCGCGACGTAGAGGCGCGCGCCGTCGAAGTACACGCCCTCGGGCGAACGCAGGCTGCCGAGCGAGACGGCGCCGCCGCCGTTCGGCGCGTTCTTGTCGAAGCCGGATTGGCCGAGGACGACGGCGGCGTCGGGGCTCGCCGACGTCGCGTCGTAAAGGAGGACGCGGTGGTTGCCGGTGTCGGCGATGACGACGCGCGCGGCGTCGGCGTAGATGCCGCGCGGCGTCTGGAGCGTGCGCGCGGACGGCGCGCCGCCGGCGTTCGGGAGGATGAGGTTCGCGTCCGGCTGGCCGTACACGCGCGCGGGCAAATCGCCGGGCTTGGGCGGCGTGGAGAGGACGAGCACGCGGTGGTGCGCGGTGTCGGCGACGTACAGCCTATTGCCGACGCGCGCCAGGCCGTGCGGGCGGCCCGACGTGCTGCCGCTCGCCGCGCTCGCTTGGTTGAAGCCGTTGGACGCCATCGACGACTGGCCGACGACCGTGGTCGCGAGCGCGCCCGTCGCCGGGGCCGACGTGACGATCCATCCGAGCACGCGGTGGTTCAGCGCGTCGGCGGCGTAGAGGGTCGTGCCGTCGGACGCGAGGCCGGCGGGCTCCGACAGCGAGCCCGCCCCGAGCCCAGGGCCGTTGGTCGTGGCGCCGGTCACGGTCGCCTGCCCGAGCACCGCGACGTGCGCGAACGTCGACGGGTCGAAGACGTGGATGCGGTTCGAGTCACGCTCCGACACGAAGACGCCCGACGTCGTGATGGCGACGCCGACGGGGCGGAGGACGGACTTGTCGCTGGTGGGCGGCGCCGCTGCAAGTCCGACGTTTGGCGACGCGAGGCCCGACCAGTTGAGGTTTGAGATGGTCGCACCGTCGGGCTGCCCGATCCACCTGTCCGCGACCGGCGTCGTGAACGCGCTGCCGACGCGAACGACGCGGTTATTCTCCGTGTCCGCGACCCACACCGCGGCGCCGACGATCGCGACGGCGCTCGGCATGTCGAAGCCGTTCGGGTTGGCCTTGTACGCGCCGTCGCCGAGGTTCGGCTGGTTCGCCGTGAACGACGCCTGGCCGATGACCGCATCGGCGGGCGCGTCGTTCGTCGTCGGGATCGTGTTCCACACGAGCACGCGGTGGTTCATTCGGTCGGCGACGACGAGGTGCGTCCCGTCGGTCGCTACGCCGGTCGGATAGAACATGCCGTTGGCGGCGGTGTCGGAGAAGCCGTCGGCCGGCGCGGTGTCGCCGCGGCCGTGGTTGGGGCGGCGGCCGGTGAAATCGGCCTGACCGAGGACGACGTTGGCCGGCGTTCCCGACACGGTGGGCACGGGGCTCCAGACGAGGACGCGGTGGTTCTCGGTGTCGGCGACGACGAGGTGCGTCGCGTCGAGCGCCACGCCGGCAGGCCCGGACAACCGCGCCGCGGTCGGGCTCACGATGTCGCCGTTGGCGACGTAGCTCTTCGCGTCGGGTTGACCGAGGACGACCTGCGCGGCGGCGGGGGCCGTGGCGAGATCGGCCTGGGCGTAGACCGTCACGCGGTTGTTGCCGCGATCGGCGACCGCGACCTTGCCGCCCGAGACCGCGACGGCCGCCGGCGCCGCGAGCGTGGCCGCCGAGATGCCGCGGAAATCGACCGCGCCGTTGGTCGCGAAGCCGGGCTGGCCGACGACGAACGACGCCGGCTCGAAGTTGTACGATGGTCCGTCAAATACGAGGAGCCGGTTGCCGTCGGGCGCGAGGAGGCGTGTGCCGAGCGCCGAGATCCTAAGCATGATCGGCGCGAGCAGCGAAGCATTGACCGCCCCCGAGACCTGGCGCGACGGGTCGGGCTGCCCGAGCACGAAATCGTAGATCGGGTTCGCGGCGGTCGGCGTCGTCTTGTAGACGCCGATGCGACGGACGGCGTAGTCGAGCACCGCGAGTCCGGAGCCCAGGGTCGCGATTCCGGCGGCCGTGTACGTCGTGTCCGGCTGGGCGCGCGCGTAGCTGTAGGTCGCGAAATCCGGTGTTGGGTTCATCGCGAGGGCCGACGGGACATGCATGACGCCGGCGTAGAAGAGACTCGAGACGAACGCCCCCTGGCCGCTCAGCGCGACGCCGGGGGCGAGGTAGATCGGCGCCGCGCCGACGGAGATGCCGCTCGACGCAAACGACGGTTGGCCGATCACGCTCGTCGCGGGTTGCCCGAGGGTCACTGGGAACGTGTTCCAGAGGAGCACGCGGTTGTTGCGGAGGTCCGCCACCGCCAGGCGGGTCCCGTCCGAGTCGATCTGCGTTGCACTCTCGAGCGAGCTCGCCGAGACGCCGCCGTTGTTGCTCACGTCCGTCGAGAAATCCGGCTGCCCGAGGACGAGGTCGGCGGGCGCGAACGTCGTGGTCGGCAGCGTGTTCCACACGAGCACGCGGCTGCCGGTGCCCACGGCGAGCTTGGTGCCGTTCGACCAGACGGCTCCGACGCCGCCGCGGAAGATGGACGACGTCGGGGTCCTGGACGTGCTGTTGAGATCGGCCTGTCCCAGGATGAGGTCGGGCGCTTGACCGGGGCTCGTCGGCAGCCCCTTGTAGACGAGCAGGCGCGCGCCGTTGCCGACGTAGAGGCGCGTGCCGTCCCAGAACGCGGCGCCGATGCCGGCCCCCGCGATGTTGCGAAGCACGCTCGACGGATCGCTCGTCGTGCCGACGTCGAGGCCTGCGTAGCCGTCGACCGTCCAGCCGCCCGAGCGCTTGGTGACGCCGTAGGTGCCCGCCGCCGCGATGAGCCCCGCGACGCCGGAGGCCTGCGGCGACGACGTCAGGACGAGGGCCGAGCCGCCTTTCGGCTTGTAGCTGAAGAGCGCGGAGGCGGCGTCGACGGCGCCATCGAGCGCGATCGCGAGGCTCAGCTCGCGCGTGAGCGCAGCCCCCTGCGGAAAGGCCACGTCGCAGAGGACGGCGCCGACCGCGTCGCCCGTGAGGTCGGGCGGGACGCTCTTCTCCGTGAGCTGCACGTACGCGCCCGAGGGGACCGTCCCGCGCGGCGCGGTCAGGCGGCAGTGGCCCACGGTGCAGCCCCCCGCGAGGCGCTCCTCGGCGCACTGCTCCCCCGGCAGCGGCGTCGTGTCGGGCACGTCGTGATCGATGAGCGCGTCCGGCCCGGCGTCGGGCGGCGAGGGCGCGGGATCGACCGTCCCGTCCGACCCGCACGCCGCGAGCGCGCCGATGGCCCCCAAGACACCGAGCCCAACGATCACTCTCAACCGCATGGCGACCTCTCCCGAGTGCAGCAAATAAGGGGTCAGTCTAGGCCAAGACGTGCTGC
>JAYVXL010000065.1:0-2671 GCA_043785185.1 Myxococcales bacterium | reverse complement strand
ACGGCGCGAGCTTCCTCGACGTCTTCGACTGGTTCCGCACCGAGGGTTACGACGAGGAAGAGTGCTTCCACAACACGCGCCGCATCTTCCGCGGCGGCGTGATCGAGGGCGGCGCGCCGTTCACCAAGGACGCCTGCTACTGCAAAGGCATCGTCCTCAACTACTCGTTCATCCGCAGCGCCATCGAGCACAATCGACCGGAGCTGATCCCGTTTCTCTTCGTCGGCAAGGTCGCCCACGAGGACGTCCCGGTGCTCGCCCGGCGCGTCGCCGACGGCGTCGTCCGGCCCCCGAAGTACCTCCCGCCGGTGTTCCGCGACCTCAACGGCCTCGCGATCTGGATGGCGTATTCGACGTTCTTCAGCCGCCTGGAGGCCGAGCCCATCAGCGACTACTACGCGAAGCTGTTCGCGCGCGCCGGGTAGGCCGGGTAGGCGGGGTAGGCCGGGTAGGCCGGGTGGGTATGCGGGGTAGCCCCGCACGCGAAGGCAAGCGTCGCGGCGAGACGCGCGCGCGGGCGGTCCGACATAATTCTTATGCACTTGTCGCGGGCGCGGTACTCTCCTCAGGTCCTTCGCCTCCCTACGCTTTTCCCCCGAGCACTCGGCACTTCTCGCACCGCAGGCATGCGTACATGATCACGATCCTACGAGGCCCACGCGCGGCGCTCGCTCGCTACGGTGTACCGAGCGATCTGACGATGCGTTGGGACGTCCCGCCGGATGGCCCGGCGTGGGCCGGCATGCGCGCGATCACGGGGCAGCTGCGCGCGGCGCTCGGCGAGCACGCGGTGAACGAGGCGCTCTTCACGGGGGAGGGGACGGCGCCCGCGGTCGGCGTGAGCCTCGGCCTCCGCGCGATCGAGCCGCACCTCTCGGCCGCGCAGAAGCAAGCGCGCGAAGACATCTCCGGCGCGCGCTGGACGCGCCTGCCCGCCGCGCACCCGCGCACCACGCCCGTCGCGCGCGCGTGGGCGGAGGCGTTCGGGCGGCTGACGGCGGGCCGCTGTGCGCTCATCATCGTCCCGGAGCTGGAGCGCGTCGACCTGACGAGCCTCCGCGCCGCCCGCCCGCTCCTGCGCCGCGCGGAGGGCGGACTGTCGCTCCTCATCGGCCACGACACCATGATCGCGCCGGCGGGGCCGTTCGAGTCGTGGCTGCGCAAGCTGAAGCTCCGCGAGATCGCGCTGCTCGAGGCGCTGCCGGGCACGCACGTCGAGCGCATCGACTTGCGGAACGAGCCGCTCATGGCGCGCCGGGGGACGGGCTTCGACGAGCGCGACCCGCGCAACCTCGAGACGCTGCGCGCCGCCTTCCACGCCTACGCGTTCGACACCGCGCTGCGCCTCGCTCTCGAGCTGTCGCCGAAGCTCGAAGGCGCCGAGCTGCGCGAGGCGCACGCCCTGGCCGCGCTCTCGGCGATGCACCTCGACCCGAGCGGCCGCGGGGACGACTTCGGCATCGGGATGATGGAGGCCGGCTTCCTCGGCGCGCTCGAAGGGGAGACCGATCCGCGCAAGCGCGCGCACTGGTCCTACCAGCTGGGCGTCGTCTTCGCGCGCGCGCGCGGCGAGGTCGCGTCGTCGCTCAAGTACGGCGATCTCGCGGTGAAGGAGGCGGAGGCGGCGAAGGCCGGCTACCTCGAGGCGTGGGCCCGGCTCGGGCGGGCGCAGGCGAAGGTCCTCGCCGAGCGGCCCGAGGAGGCGAGCGCAGACCTCGAGGCCGCGCTCGTCCGGCTGGACGATCCCGCCGCGCTGCGCGAGACGCCGCAGATCGACCTAGAGACGACGCGCGCCGTCGTCGCGAACGAGCGCGCGCGCGTCGCGGCGCTGCTCGGCAAGCGCGACGATCTCCGCCACTACCGGCGCCTCGCGGAGGCGCACGCCGTCGCCGTGAGCCCCGAGGAGCGCCCCGGCTACGACTGGCTCGCCCCGGTCGACGACGAGCTGATGCCGTCCGCCACGCGCGTCTACCACTCCGCGCAGCTCACGCGCGCCCGCGCGGCGTTCGAGCCCGAGGACGAGTGCGCGGCCGCGCGGGCGCTCGCCGGCGCGGAGATGTGCCTCGGCGACGCGAAGGCCGCGAAGGAGCACCTGCGCGTCGCCACGCGGATCAGCGTGCTGCTCAAGCGCAGCCCGGACGAGATCTTCCAGCTGCAGCTCGGGTCCGTCGTCGCCGCGGTGCGCGCCGAGGCGCACGCGGACGCCGAGCAGGAGCTCTCGATGGTGCGCAGCGATCCGCGCTGCGAGGGGGACGCCGCGCAGGCCGAGGCGCTGGCGATGCTCGCGCTCGTCGCGGCGGCGCGCCAAGACGCTGCGCTCGTCGTCGAGCGCGTGAAGGCCGCGGCTCTGCAGGCCGACCGCAGCGGGTCGAGCGCGGCTGTGGTGCGCGTGAAAAAGGCGGCCGCCGACGCGCTCCTCGCGGTCGGCAAGCTCGCCGAGGCAAAGGTGGTCGTGGAGCAGGCGAAGGCGGCCCTCACCGACGCGAGCCCCGACGACGCGTTCGGCGTGCTGGTCACGCTCCTCGTCGCCGGCGCCGACGACGACGCGCTCGTGGCGCAGGCTGTGACGTACGCCTCCGCGTCGCTGCCCGACATGAGCGCGTGGTGGGAGCTGCCGCGCCTCTTGCCGCACGTGAAGAAGACGCTCGACCGCGCGCCCGGCGCGATCGAC
>JAYVXL010000064.1:0-2675 GCA_043785185.1 Myxococcales bacterium | reverse complement strand
GGAGGCCGTGCCTGCAGTTCCAGATCAAGCGCTGCCCGGCGCCGTGCGTCTACGAGGTCGATCGCGCGTGGTACGGCGAGCAAGCCGACGCGGTCGCGAAGTTCCTCGACGGCCGCCACGACGAGCTGTCGCGCGAGCTCATCGACCGGATGCACGCGGCGGCCGCCGCCACGCGCTTCGAGCTCGCGGCCGTCTACCGCGACCAGCTCCGCGCGATCGAGAAGGTGCGGCAGTCGCAGCGCGTCGTCACGGTGGACGACGTCGACCGCGACGTCCTCGGCCTCTACCGCGAAGGGGACCTCGTCGAGCTCGCGCTCCTCTATGTCCGGTCGGGCAAGCTCGCCGAGGTCGCGACGTTCTCGCTGAAGCAGGCCG
This sequence comes from Myxococcales bacterium, assembly GCA_043785185.1. Classification (GTDB taxonomy): domain Bacteria; phylum Myxococcota_A; class Polyangia; order Polyangiales; family Polyangiaceae; genus JANYHK01. Next base: position 2,300 of record JAYVXL010000064.1, on the reverse strand, counting down.
AGATCCCCGACGAGGAGATCGTGGGCGCGTTCCTCGCGCAGCACTACGGCCGCGCGGGCGACGACGGCGACCTTCGCGTCCCCATCCCGCGCGAGATCGTCGTGGCCGAGCGGCCCGAGGGGACGGCGGGCATCGAGGAGTGGCTCGGCGAGCGCGCGAAGCACAGAGTCGAGATCGTGCGGCCGCAGCGCGGCCCGCGCGCGCACCTGCTCGGCCTCGCGCTCGACAACGCGCGCCACGCCTTCGCCGAGAAGCGCCGCGCGTCGGACGACATCGAGGAGCGACTAAAGCAGCTGCAAGAGCGGCTGCGGCTGCCGTCGCTCCCGCGGCGCATCGAGTGCTGTGACATCTCGCACCTCGGCGGCGAGGACACCGTCGGCGCCGTCGTCGCGATGAAGGACGGCCTGCCGGACAAGAAGCGCTACCGCACGTTCAAGGTGAAGGGGCTGGCGACCGGCGCCGTCGTGGGCGGCGACGACTACGGCGCGATGTACGAGGTGCTGGCGCGGCGCTTCCGGCGGGGCAGGGGCGCGGGCATCGGGGCGGAGCCCGACGGAGCCGAGGCCGACGGTTCGGACGCGAACGAAGAGGGCGAGGTCGCCGAGTGGGAGCTGCCGGATCTCTTCGTCGTCGACGGTGGGCGCGGGCAGCTCGCGGTGGCGATCGCGGCGGCGCGCGATCTCGGCCTCCACGACCTGCCGATCGTCGCCCTCGCAAAGGAGAAGGAGAACGTGCTCGCCGAGACGCTGGTCGACCGCGTGTACCTCCCCGGGCAAAAGAACCCCATCCCGCTGCGCAGCCACTCCGCCTCGCTGTTCTTCCTCGCGCGCCTCCGCGACGAGGCCCACCGCTTCTCCAACCGAGGGCGCGAGAAGGTCGGCAAGGCGAGGCGCTTCCGGTCGGTGCTCGACGACATCAAGGGCATCGGAGACAAGACGAAGAAGGCGCTCCTCAAGGAGCTCGGCTCGGTGGGCGCGATCGCCGCCGCCTCGGACGACGCGCTTCTCGCGATCCGGGGCATCAACCAGCGCCACGTGCGCGTCCTCCGCGCCGCGCTGCCCGCCCCGCCGTCCTCGCCGCCGCCGTCCTCGGCGCCGCCGCCGCCGCCGCCGCCAACTGAGGAGACACCTGCCAACTAGGTTGGCAGACGGGAGCCTCTAAGCCCTCAATGCGACGGCACGAATCTGCGGCACAAGGCATGCTGAAGGGAGCTGGGGTTCTGTGGTACCGTTCCGGCGCCTTACCCCTTTCGAAGGAGCGCGCATGCGATCGCTGGTCAAGAAGCTCGTCCGCACGGGTGGTTCGATTGGTTTCATCGGAACGCTCGGCATCGCCGCCGGGTGCTTGACCCGCCCGGTCACGTCGCAGCCGCCGACCACGAAGACCAACTTCACCGCCGTTGTCCGGCAGGCCTCGGTCGACAAGGTCGACATCCTGTTCGCGATCGACAACTCGGCGTCGATGGGGGACAAGCAGTACCTGTTCTCGCAGGCGGTCCCCGACCTCCTGAACCGCCTCGTCACGCCGAACTGCGTCGACGACAAGGGCGCCGTCCTCGGCGTCGGCACGACGGACAAGGACGGTCGCTACGTCTGCACGGGCGGCAAGGCGGAGTTCCAGCCCGTCCACGACATGCACATCGGCATCGTCACCTCGTCGCTCGGCGGCCGCGGCGGCGACATCTGCGACGGCACGGACCCGGTCGGCGCGGGCGCCAAGCGCCACGACGACGACCAGGGCCACCTCATCAACCGCGCGAGCGTCGTCGACGCGGCGGGCAAGTCGATCGATCCGGCCGAGGTCACGACCCCGGACACCGCCGGGTCGAACTACCTCGCGTGGTTCCCGGACGTCGCCGCGAACCAGGGCAAGAACGCGCCGCCGAACGCGCCCCCCATCAAAGATGCCGCGAAGCTGAACGCCGACTTCGTCGAGGCCATCGGCGGCGTCCACGAGTACGGATGCGGCATCGAGTCGCAGCTCGAGTCCTGGTACCGCTTCCTCATTCAGCCGGACCCGTACAACGCGATCGTCCCCGATCCGAAGGACGGCCGCCGCCGCGCGCTCGACGGCGTGGACGGCACCATCCTGAAGCAGCGCGCCGACTTCCTGCGCCCCGACTCGCTCGTCGCCATCATCCAACTCACCGACGAGGACGACTCGGCGCCGGATCCGCGCGCCGTCGGCGGGCAGGGCTGGGCGTACAACATGAAGCGCTTCCCCGGCTCGGTCGGCGGCGGCTCCGCGCGCGGCACCTCCGCGTGCGACGACGTGACGAAGGTGAACACGGCCGCCTGCAC
>JAYVXL010000063.1:0-2676 GCA_043785185.1 Myxococcales bacterium | reverse complement strand
AGTCCCCCTCGTCGACGAGCTGCAGCCGCGCTCGGACGCGCGCGCGCACGGCGTCGGCGTCGAGCGAGTCCGGTCCGCCGGCCGGCTCCGGCAGGCTGGGCGCACGCGGCTCGCCGATCGCGCGGACCATCTCGACGACGCCGAGGAGATCGAGCGCGTACACCACCGACGCGATGTGCGGCTCGGGCGAACGATCGAGCAGGCTTTGAATCGGCAGGCCCCGCGCGTTCTGGAGGCGCTCGCCGACGCTGGGCTCGAGCGAGCACTCGCCCTCCAGCGCCACGGCCGGCCCGTCGACGATGCGCGAGGTCGGCCCTCCGAGGCGCGCGAGCGCGTCCTCCGGCGCGACGACGCGGCGCACCAGCTCGACGAAGACCTCGGCCCCCGTCGAGCGCTCGAAGACGCTCGGCTCGCCGCGCAGGCGGCCCGGCGGCTCTCGCTCGATGAGCGCGGTGCCGGTCGACTGCTGCAGCATGCGCCCGAGGATCCACTCGGCGTGCTCGCGCAGCACGCTCCACAGCTGGTCCTGTCGCAAGCACGCGTGCGCGACGAGCGCGGCGCCGGCGTGGCGCCCGAACGGCGGCAGGCGGCCGAACAGCTGCTGGACGTCGGCGCGCGGGAGGTCGCCGCGGGCGACCAGGAACGCGAGCAGGCTCTCGCTGTCGACGCCCGACGCGGCGGTGACGAAGTCGCCCTCGCGGAACACGGCGCGGCGCACGCCGTCCTGCGACTCGATGCACAGGGCGCCGGTCGCGCGCGTCACGATCGCGTGCGCGACGGCCCGCGCCGCGTCGCCCGGCGCGAGAACGGTAGGCATCGGCGCCGACGGACCGAGGCCGAGGCCGACGTTGACGGCCGGCGCGGTGGACGACATCGCGGCGGTCTGCGTCGTCATCGGCGACGAGGGGGATGACACCGGCGCGTTCGTCACGATGGGCGCCTCGCGTGGCAGCGCGCGGGGGGACGGCTCGTGCTGCGGCGGCATGCCGGCGTTCGGCAAGGGCGAGCTCAGGCGCGGCCGGTCGGACTCGCCGCCGAGCGCGCCCGATGCGTCGGTGCGCAGCGGGACGGACCCCGTCAGGAAGTCCGTCAAGCGACCGCCGGTCGTGCCGGCGTGCGTGCTGCCGCCGCTCGTCTTCGGCATCGGCGGCTCCGTCGGCGCCTTTGCGTTCGACGCGCGTGAGCCGGCGTGCGTCCCGACGCCGGTGCCGCCGCCGGTCGAGACGCGGCCGCCGCCTGACGTCGTGCCCTTCGCGTGCGCGCCGATCTCCGGCGGCTCGTCGATGTCCTCGCCGTCGAGCGGCTCGTCGAGCGACGCCAGCACGTCCGCCGGCAAGACGGCCTCGAGCTCCTCTTCGGGCGTCGGGAACACGGACTCGTGCGTCACTTGACCGCCGATGCGGCGCTCGGCCTCGGCGAGGAGCTGCTCGAGCTCGCTGCTCACCTGCGCCGACGGCGACCTCCGCTCCTCGACGCCGAACGTGGGGATCCCCGCGGCCGGCGGCGCGATCACGCGCGGGACCTGCAGGCTTCCGCGCGGCGGCGGGGAGCCGCCCACGTCGCGCATCGACGGCGGCGGGAGCGAGCCGGGGCGTCGCTTCGGCGGCTCGAGCGACATCGACGACACCGACGGCGGCGGCGTCGACGGGCGCGCCATGGGCCCGTGGCTCGGCCCGCCGGTCAGCGCCTCGAGCTTCTTCAGGAGCGTGGGCAGGTCGACCGGGCGTTTGAAGAGGCCGCTACCTTCGTTCGCGAGCGCGACCTCGACGCTGCCGATGGGCCCGCCCTCGCCCGCGAGGAAAACGACGTCGATGCCGTCGGCCTCGGGGAGCTCGCGCATCTTCTTCAGCGTCTCGAGCGCGCCGTCGGCGTCGGCGTCGACGAGCAGGACGCGCGGACGCTGCACCGCGACGCGCGCGACGAGCATCGTGAGCGGCACGTCGGCGACGAGGTAGCCGCGCGCGCGGAGTAGCTGCGCCACGCGCTCGGCCTCGGCCGACGCGTCGCTGACGAACACCGTCGTCGGCATTCCTCGCGGCAGCTCGTCGTCTGGCCTCTCGTCGTCCACGCGCCCCCTAGCTCCTCTTCACTCGCGCTCGTCCTTCGGCGCGAGGAGCGCGACCACGCGGTCCGCGATCTTCGGGAGGAGGCCGGCCGCGTAGACGAGCGCGAAGATGAAGACCACCAGGCCCACCTCGGCGCGCGTCATGTCGAAGAGCTGCACGACACAAATTTACCATGCGCCGTGGTAGAGAGGGTGGTGCTTCCGGTGTTCCTTCGGCAGCGCGGCGAAGAGGCCGTTCCGGCGCTGCCGGGCGAGCTCCCGGGGCTCGCCGCCGCCACCCAGGTCGCGCGCGCCAAGGACGGGCCCTTCGCGCCGCTCCCGCGCGCGCTGGCGGAGGACGACGTCGTGCGCGAGGCCTTCGCGCGCGCGCTCGATTTGCCGCTCGTCGACGCGTACGCGCGCGCGCGCCTCTGGCTGCTCATCGGCCTCGTGCCGCTCCTCATGCTGGCGGAGCTCGATCGCGAGCTCGCGCGCGCCGGGTTCGCAGGGGCGTACGGGCGCCTCCTCGGTGACGCGCTCGTCGTCCTCGTCGCGGCGGTCGATCTGTCGCGGCGTCTGCCGCGGAGGCCGCGGACGACCGCGCTGCTCTTCTTCGGCAGCGCGGCGCGCTA
>JAYVXL010000062.1:0-2680 GCA_043785185.1 Myxococcales bacterium | reverse complement strand
CGGTGGTCGAGACGGCGGGCACGTCGCAGTCGGGGCACGTGGGCAGCGCCTCGCTCGCGAAGAGGGCGGCGAGGTACGGCTCGAGGTCGGCGAGCGTCGCGAGCGTCGAGCGGCTCGACTTCACCGGCGCGCGGCGATCGACGGCGACGGTCGCGGCGATGGGATCGAGCGACGTCACCGGCGGCCGCTCGAGGCGCTCGAGGAACTGCCGCGCGTACGGCGAGAAGCTCTCGACGAACCGCCGCTGCCCCTCGGCGTACAGCGTGTCGATGGCGAGGGAAGACTTCCCCGCGCCGCTCGGCCCGGTCAGGGCGACGAGCTGGCCCGGCGGCAAGTCGACGTCGACGCCGCGGAGGTTGTGGGTGCGCGCGCCGCGCAGGCGGATGGGGAGCATAAGAAGCTCCTTATATGCGTTGACTGCCGCCCGACGACCAGCCCCCGCGGTGAGTTCGTCGCCGGGCGCCGCCAAAAGGCCACGATCGAGCGGGTCGCCGTCGACTCAGCCGGGGCGTCAAGGACGGGCTACGCCGCCCCCCGCGCGATCTCCGCGCGGTCGTCCGCGTCGAGCGCGAGCAGGCGCGCCGCCCAGTTCTCCTCGAGGTGCGCGACCGAGCTCGTGCCCGGGATGGGGAGCATCGTCTTCGAGCGGGCGAGGAGCCACGCGAGCGCGACCTGCGCGACCGTCGCCCCTCTGCGCGCCGCGACCTTCGCGAGCCCGGCGTTCTCCCCTCCGATCGCGCCGACGGCGAGCGGGAAAAACGGCAGGTACGCGATGCCCTTCTGCTCGCAGAGGTCGACGACCGCGTTCGGCGACTCGACCTCCGAGTGCGTGTGCTTGGCGAGGTCGCCCGCGCCGCCGTTCACGTTGAACATGTTCTGCACCGCGACGATGGGCGTCCGCGCGAGCGCCTGCTCGAGCTGGCTCGCCGTCACGACGCTGAGCGCGATGTGGCGGATTTTGCCCTCGCGCTGCAGCGCGATCATCGCGTCGAGCTTCTCGGCGAACGGCACGTCCGTCTTCATGTAGCGGAGGTGCGCGACGTCGAGGCGATCGAGCTTGAGCGTGCGGAGATCTTCTTCGCAGCCTGCGCGCAGCTCCTCGGGGCGCTGATGCGGCGCCCAGCCCTTGTCCGGCGTGCGCTTGCCGCCGAGCTTGCACGCGATGACGAGGTGCTTCGGGTAGGGGTGCAGCGCCTCGGCGATGATGCGGTTGGAGACGTGCGGGCCGTAGAACCACGCGGTGTCGATGAGGTCCATGCCGAGATCGACGGCGCGCCGCACGACCGCGCGCGCGCGCGCCGGATCGTCCGGCTCGCCCCACACGTCCTTGCCGGGCAGGCGCATCGCGCCGAAGCCGAGGCGCGTGACCTCGAGATCGCCGAGGCGAATGCGCGTCGGCAGGTGGGCGAAGGCGGTCGTCGCAGTCGAAGAGGTCATGTCCGAAGAATCGTCGTCCGCCGCCGCCGCCGCAAGGGTCAGCAGGGGCTGCTGCAATAGATGAGGCTGTTGCAGTCCGGTCCCGAGAAGCACGTCGGCATGCCGGTGCACGTGCGCGCGGCCCGCAGACACACGTCGTTCCAGTACGCGGGCGTGCTCGCGGGGCACACGCCGCCGACGCCGCGCTGGCAGCAGCTCGCGGTCGCGTCGCCGTACTGCTGGCAGAGCGCGACGCGCGCGGCGGGGACGTCGGGCGCGTCGCTCGCGCTTCCGCCCTCGCCGCCGTCGCGGAGCGCGCCGCCGGACGAGCTCGTCCCCGCCCCGTCGGGCAAGCAGCCGACGGCGGTGAACAGCGCGAGCGCGCAGAGGCCGCGGCGGACGTGGACCCGGGCGCGCGCTGTCACCATGGGGCGACACTAGCGCACCCGCGGTACGTTCGCCGAGGCTACGGCGCATTTGCCGTAAATACTCGCACCAATCGCGCCGACGCTCCCACGCCCTCGGGCGCGCCCGCGTCTCGCGCGCATCTCCGCCGAGAAAGCCGCTCGCGCCGGCCGCGAGACCTGGCTACGACCGCCAGCATGTCGGCCGCCAAGCTCGCCTTCCGAGGCGTTCGCATCCCCGTCGTCCTCGGCGTCGTCGCTGCGCTCGCGCTCGCGTGCGGCTCGAAGAAGAGCTCCGGCTTCGGCGACACCGCGTCGTCCGGCGGCCCCGGCGGCCCCGGCGGCGACGCCGACTCCGGCGTGTTCGACGACACGCACCGCGACGCCGACGTCCCGCGCCCGGCCGTCGTCGGCTGGCTCCACGGCAAGGTCGTCGCGCCCGAGGGGACGATCCCGATCGCCAACGCCATCGTCTACCTCACCGCGAACGACCCGCCGGCCATTCCGCTCGCCGCGTACTGCGACACGTGCGTGCACCTCACGCCGCTCGAGCCGTACGCGTACACGAAGTCGGACGGCACGTTCGAGCTCGCCGCGTACGCGAACACCATCGGCCCGATGAAGCTCGTCGTCCAAAAGGGCCAGTTTCGCCGCGTGCGCGACGTGACGGTCACGCCCGGCGATCAGAACGTCGCCGCGGACTTCACGCGCCTGCCCGGCCGCACGAACACCGCGGCCGGTGACAACGTGCCGCGCATCGCGATGGTGGTCGGCGGCTACGATCACGTCGACGAGTCGCTGAAGAAGCTCGGCATCCAGGAGTTCTTCCGCTACGGCGACTTCGGCCCCTCGAGCGGACC
>JAYVXL010000061.1:0-8843 GCA_043785185.1 Myxococcales bacterium | reverse complement strand
ACTACGACGACGCCACCGGCGGCGATCGCTTCATCACGTCCAACGTTCCGCCCATGATCACGGTCCCGACCACCGCCGGCACCGGCAGCGAGGTCGGGCGCTCCGGCGTGGTGATGCTCGCGGCCACCGGGCGAAAGACCGTCATCTTCAGCCCGCACCTCTTGGCCAAAGCCGCGATCCTCGATCCCGAGCTCACCCGCTCGATGCCCGCCCGAGTGACCGCCGCGACCGGCTTCGACGCGCTCACCCACTGCCTCGAGGCGTATTGCTCGCTCGGCGATCACCCTATGGCAGACGCGATCGCGATCGGAGGCCTCGAGCTCGTCGCCGAGCACCTCGCCCGCGCGGTCGAAAAAGGCGACGACCTCGAAGCGCGCGGCGGGATGATGAAAGCCGCGATGATGGGCGCCGTCGCGTTCCAGAAGGGGCTCGGCGCGTGCCACTCGCTCGCGCACCCGCTGTCGAGCGAGAAGGGCATGCACCACGGCCTGGCCAACGCGCTCTGCCTGCCGGCGGTCGTGGCGTACAACGAGGCGGCGATCCCCGAGCGGCTCGCGCGCGTGCGCGCGATCCTCGACCCGTCGGCCAAGACGGCCGCGGACGCGGTGCGCGGGCTCCGCGCGAAGCTGGGCTTGCCGAGCGGCCTCGGCGCCGAGGGCGTCACGCAGGCGGACATCCCGAAGCTCGCCGACAAGGCGATTCAGGACGCGTGCCACACGAGCAACCCGAAGAAGACGACACGCGACGACCTCGCGACGCTCTACGCCGCGTCGCTCTGAGGCCGGCGGCGGTGCCGGTGGCGAGGTGCTACCCTCTCTGCGATGAACCTGCGTGCTCTCGCGCTCGCGTTGCCGCTCGCGGTCGCGTGCGGCTCCTCCACGCCGAGCCCCGCGACGCCAGGCCCGCTCGACGACGCGAGCGCGCGCGCCGACGGAAGCAGCAGCGGCGGGAGCAGCGGCGGGAGCAGCGGCGGGGACGCGACGGTGCCCGGCGACGCCGGCAGCAGCGGAAGCAGCGGCAGCAGCGGAGACGGCGGCGTGAGCACGGCGTGGCTCACGGTGAAGGCCAACCGCATCGTCCACGCCGACGGCACGCCGTTCCATGGCCGCGGCGCGAACCTGCACGACGAGCGCTCGTGCGAAGCGTGCGCCTTCGCGCCGGCCGATCCGGCGGGCTTGAACCGGTGGGCCGATCAGCTCATCGACGTGTGGCACGCGACCTTCATCCGCTTTCTCTTGTCGTCGAAGAGCGCGCCGTTCAACGCCGGCGAGCAGCAGTGGAAGAGCATCGTCGATGATCCGGCGTACCTCGCCGACGTGAAGTCGAACGTGACGCACATGACCGACAAGGGCGCGTACGTCCTCGTGACGCTCTTCGCCGATCCGACGATGAAGACGGAGGCGGCCGGCGGCGACGACAGCGAATGGCCAGGCTCGGCGGGCGACGGCAACACGAACGCGCGCTACACGCTGCTCGCGCAGGCGTTCGCGCAGAACCCGCGCGTCCTCTTCGGGCTGACCAACGAGCCCCATGGACCCGCCGCGCGCGACGCCGAGCTCGCGGGGCGCTACCGGTCGGGCATCGACGCCATCCGGAAGGTCGAGGACGCCGCGGGAGGCAAGCACCACCTCGTCGTGGTGCAAGCGCCGGAGGGTTACGCGCGCGACCTCACGTACTTCGTCGCGAACCCTCTGCCGGGCGACAACGTCGCGTACGAAGTGCACCCGTACAACCCGCAAGCCGACTTCGACAAGCTGCTCGTACAGCCGGGAAAGACGCTGCCGATCATCATCGGCGAGTACGCGCCGACGACGACCGCGCCGGTGATGTCGAACGCCGACGTGCAGGCGCTGTGGACGCTCGCCAAGGCGAACGAGATCCCTCACATCGCGTGGAACTTCCACCAGCGCTGCCCGCCGAACATGCTTCAGGACACGGCGGCCGATGGCTGCGGCCTCGCGGCGAGCACGGGCTACGCGTTTCCACGCACGCCGTGGGGCGACATGATGTTCGCGTACCTGGCCACGCCTTGGTGAGGCGGGCGCGTTCCGGCGGAAGGGCCGCCGCGACGGCGTGACGCTTACCGTGACCGGGCGTTCTTGCTAAGCTCGCTCCCCCATGCTCCCCGAGAAAAAGCAGGTCCTCATCGTCGACGACGAGCCGAACCTGCGTAAAATCCTCGCCGCCCAGCTCTCGCGCGACGGCTACGACGTCATGACGGCGGAGGACGGCGAGCAGGGGCTCCAGATGCTCCGGGACCACCACATCGACCTCGTGGTGACCGACCTGAAGATGCCGAAGGTCGACGGCATGACGCTGCTGCGCGAGGCGCTGCGCGAGGACCCCGAGCTGCCGATCGTCATGATCACCGCGCACGGGACGGTCGACACCGCCGTGGAGGCGCTCAAGATCGGCGCGTTCGACTACCTGACCAAGCCCTTCGACAAAGACGAGGTCCGCCAGATCGTCGCCAAGGCGCTGAAGACGCGCCAGCTCGCGGGTGAAGAGGCGACCGCGCCGCACGCCGCGCCGAGCGCGCGCTTCGGCATCATCGGCGGCTCGCCGGAGCTGACCGAGGTGTACGGCGTGCTCGAGCGCGTCGCCGACACTCCGACGACCGTGCTCATCACCGGCGAGAGCGGCACCGGCAAGGAGCTCGTCGCCCGCGCGCTGCACTGGAACTCGTCGCGCAAGGACAAGCCGTTCATCAAGGTCAACTGCGCGGCGATCCCGAAGGAGCTCATCGAGAGCGAGCTCTTCGGCTACGAGCGCGGGGCGTTCACCGGCGCGGTCGGCAGCAAGCCGGGCCGCTTCGAGCTCGCGGGTGGCGGCACGCTGTTCTTGGACGAGATCGGCGAGGTCCCCGTCGAGATGCAGGTGAAGCTGCTCCGCGCGCTGCAGGAGAGCGAGTTCGAGCGCGTCGGTGGCATCAAGACGATCCGCGTCGACGTGCGCCTCGTCGCGGCGACGAACCGCGATTTGAAGAAGCTCATCGCCGCGGGGAGCTTCCGCGAGGACTTGTTCTACCGCCTCAACGTCGTCCCCATCCGCCTGCCCGCGCTGCGCGAGAGGACGGGCGACATCCCGCTGCTCGTCGAGCACTTCCTGGGCAAGGTCGACGAGCGGCTGAAGAAGCACGTCACCGGCGTGGACGACGACGCGCTCGAGATCCTGAAGGCGCACCCGTGGCCCGGCAACATCCGCGAGCTCGAGAACGTCATCGAGCGCGCCGTCCTCTTTTGCGACGTCGCGAAGCTGCGCGCGCAGGACCTCCCGCACGAGGTGCGGGGCGCGCAGACGCCGTCGATGGTGCCGGTCAGCGACGCCGACCTGCAGGCGGCGCTCGCGAGCGAGGGCGGCCTCAAGGAGCACGTGAAGGTGGCGATGAACCGGCTCGAGCGCGAGCTCGTCAGCCGCGCGCTCACGCAGACCGGCGGCAACGTGACGCACGCCGCCCGCCTCCTCAAGATCTCGCGCAAGGGGCTCCAGCTCAAGATGAAGGAGCTCGGCTTGCGCGAGGGGGTGAGCGAAAAGGGCGACTGACGTGCGCCGGTTCATCGGGATGCGGGCCGCCTCCGCGGCCGTCCTCGCGCTCGCGAGCGGCTTCGCGTGCAGCCGCAGCGTCGATCCGCCGCCGCGCGTCGACACGCCGCCGCCCATTTCGAGCGGCCCAATGCTCGTCTCGGTGCCGAGCGCCACCGCCGCCGGCGCGCCCAAGCCCGGGATGACGTGGGTCCCCGCCGGCGTGCTCAGGGCCGGAACGCCGCTGGATCGCTCGCCGCGCATCGCGGACGAGGAGCTCCCGGGCACCGAGATCCCGATGGCCGGCTTCTACGTCGACCTCCTCCCGTTCCCGAACGAGCCCGGCGCGATCCCGACGACCAACGTCTCCCGCGACGAGGCCGAACGCGCCTGCGAGGGGCGGGGAAAGCGCCTGTGCACCGAGCTCGAGTGGGAGCGCGCGTGCAAGGGGCCGGATTCCTCGACGTACGAATACGGAAACGAGTACCGCGCCGCGACGTGCGGGACCGGCGCGGTCGTGGAGATCTCGGCGCGCCGGCCGACGGGCGAGCGCGTCACGTGCAAGAGCGGCTTCGGCGCGCTCGAGATGCACGGCGGCGCGTGGGAGTGGACGAGCAGCGCGTGGGGTCGCGGTCGCAAAGACGAGCTCGGCGTATTGCGCGGGGGCAACGCGTCGGCGGGCGAGCTCGTCGGCCGCTGCGCGAACGGCATCGCGCGGCCGCGCGCGACGAAGGGGCCGCAGATGGGCTTCCGCTGCTGCGCGGGCCCGAAGAACGACGCGAAGGTGGAGCTCGAAATCACGACGGGCCCGCCGCTCGAGCGGAGCAGCAAGCCCACCGCGCACGCCGCGCCGCTCGGCCCGCTCGCCGCCGCCGCGTGGAAGGCGACCGCGCCCGTCGACTTCGATCACGCGTGGACGTGGCGACCGACGCCGAACGAGGTGCTCACGGTCGGCGCCGCGTGCGTCCACGAGACGAGGCAGACGCGCTGCGGTCTCGTCGTCGCGCGGCCGGACGGCGAGAAGGCGCATTTGGTGACGCAGTTCGAGATGGGCTTCATCGCGCCCGAGGTCGCCCAGAACGGCGAGGCGCGCCGCATCCGCGCGCGCGGCCTCGACGGCACCGGCGCGTTCGTGCGCGATCTCGTCTACTCGTTCGGCCGCGTCGAGCTCAGCGAACCGAAGCGCTAGAGTCGACAGACTCGACTAGCTTCGTAAGCGCCCAATCATTTGCAGCCGAGCGCTCGGCTCCGCGCGCGCGCTTCGTCGGCGGACACCGAGCGCGGGATCGCCTTACCCCAGCGCGCGAGGACGACGCCGTAGGCGCGGCACGCCTCGGCCGAGTCGTGCTTCGCCTCGTACGCCTTGCCGAGCCAAAGATGCGCGCGCGTGTGGGCGACGGGCAGCTCCAGCGCGAGGCAGCTGCGCGCCGCGCGGCTCAGCGCCGCGACCGCGTCGTCGACGCGCCCCGCGAGGAGGTACGTCTTGCCGACGTAGAGGGTCGCGAGCGTCTTGGGCGTATACGCGGGCACCGTCACGGCCGGGAAGTCGGCGAGCGCCTCGCGCGCGTCCGCGGGCGTCTCGACGAGGCCGGCGCGGCCGTGCATCCAGACGTACCCGAACGCCTCTGGCGCAAGCCGGTCGCGCCACGCCGTCACGAACGCGTCGCGCTGCGCGCGAAGCTCGGCGGGCGTGATTTGGCCGGCCGCCCGCAGCGCGCGCAGCGTGTCGGGGACGACGTCGTTGGCCAGCGCGAAGTCCTCGGAGAACGGATCCGGCAGCCACGCCTCGCGCCGCCGCGCGTAGAGCTTTGCGAAGGCGGCGGCCTCGGCCACCTGACCCGACTCGGTCAGCGCGTCGAGGATCGCGCGCGCGGGGCGCTGGTGCTCGCTCTCCGCCTGCGCGCCGTCGGTCAGCTTCTCGAGCGCGCGCGCGTGCGCGAGCGCACCCGCGAAATCGCCGCGCAAGAACGCGAGCGCCATCTCGTCCGCGAGCGCGCTCTCGGCCCGCGCGGCGTCGCGCTCGAGCGCCACCTTCTGGCGCAGCGCCTCGCGCACCGTCTCGGTCGATCGGCCTCGCGCATGGAGCGCCGCGGCCACGGCGAAGCGGCCGAGCGGATCACGCCCGTCCACCGAGGCCCATTGCTTGGCGTCGGCCTCGACGGCCTCGCAGCTGCCGTCGCTCTCGTCGATGCAGATGCGATTCCAGAGGCAGCTCGTCGCCCCGTGTGACACCTCGAGGCACTTCCCGAGCGCTGCGCGCGCGCCGGGCAGGTCGCCGCGGTACGCCAGCCCCTGACCGAGCTGCCACCACGCGCGCGCGAAGAGCGGATCGAGCTCGACGGCGCGACGCAGCGACTCGACGTCCGAGCTGAGGAAGTCCTCCGACGTCGCGAGCCCGAGGTGGTAGTGGAGCTCGGCGTCGAGCGGGTAGCGCTCCGCGAGCTCGCGCAGGCGGCGCGTGCGCGCGAGCCGGTCAGGGCGGCCCTCGGCGACGAACGGCTCGAGCGCCCAGAGGAACGCCTGGTCGCGCGCCGAGAGCGTCGCGCGCAGGTCGACGGCGCGCGCGTACGAAGCGCGCCCCTCGCTCGGCTTGCCCTGGATGCGCAGCATCACCAGGCGCAGGTGCGCCGCCGCCAGGTTCGGATCGAGCTCGACGGCGCGCGCGAACCGCGCCTGGACGTCGCCGACGCCATCGCGGAACGCCTGCATCGCCGCGCGATACTCCGCGAGCGCCTCGGCGTTCGCCGTCGGCGGATCGGGCTGGTCGGTGACGGCGGTGGGCCTCGGTGCGGCGCCGCGTGGGGTCTCCGTGACGGGGGGCCCGGGCGTCTTGCGCGTGAGCACAAGGCCTGCCGCCAGGGCGGCCGCCAGCGCGACGGCGGCGTAGACGGTGCGGCTCGCCCGGAGCGCGGCCGGCGCGCCGCTCACCGCGTCCTTCGCGCGCGGAGCGGGCGTCGGGCTCGACGTCGAGATCTCCGTGTGGCGCGCGCCGAGCGCAGCGGGCACATTCGCCGCCGCGTCCGCCGGTGGCGCCTGCAACGTCGGCTGCTCGCCGGCGACGGTCACGTCGCTCTTCGACCCGCCGACGAGCGGATCGAGCATGCGCACGACGTCTTCCATCTTCGCGAAGCGCGCCTCGGGGGACTTGGCGAGCGCGCGCCGAACCGTCCGCTCGACGAGGGGCGGCAGCTCCGTCAGGCCCATGGGGTCGGGCTCGCGCGTCAAGAGCTCGGCGAGGGCGGCGAGCGAGTCGTCCCCCCCGCGCCACGGCGAGCGGCCCGAGAGAAGCTCGTACGCGAGCACGCCCCACGCGAACTGATCCGATCGGCCGTCGAGCGCGTCGCCGCGCATTTGCTCGGGCGACATGTAGCGCGGCGTGCCGATGACGATGCCCTTGCCCGTGAGCGCCTCGAGCCCGCCCTGCTGCGTCGCGCCGACGGGATCGACCGGCGCGTCGGGGCGCCGCGCGATGCCGAAGTCGAGCACCTTCACGACGTCATCGTCGCGCACCATCACGTTCTCGGGCTTGATGTCGCGGTGCACGAGCCCGCGCTTGTGCGCGGCCCCGAGCGCGCGCGCGACGTCGACGAGCCACCTGAGGCGCCTGTCCCACGGAACGGGCGCGCCGATGACGCTGCGCAGGTTTCGCCCCTCGATGAGCTCCATCGCGATGAACGGCGTGCCGTCGACCTCGCCGACGTCGAAGATCGACACGGCGTTCGGGTGGTCGAGCGCCGCGGCTGCGCGGGCCTCGCGGAGCATCCGCGCGGCCCCGTCCGACGAGTTGGGCGGCTGCGCGCTCCGCGTCGACCCGTCCTCGCGCCGCGTCAGGACCTTGAGCGCGACGCGCCGGTGCAGCCTCGGATCGTACGCGCGGTAGACTTTTCCCATGCCCCCCTCGCCGAGGAGCTCCTCGATCGAATACCGGTCGAACGAGTCCCCGGGCGCGAGCACACTTGGCAGGTTACGCGCGCGGCCCGCGCCTCGCAGCTATTTCACCGCGCCCGCGCGCCGCGCGCCCGCCCGCGCGCTCGCCGTTACTGGAGGCCGAGCTTCAGTCGGTCGATGATCGTCTTCATCGCCGGCCGGTAGCCGTAGAGCGGATCGTCGGGCGACTGCGCGGTCGTGTGGATCGGGCACAGCGACGCGACGATCGCTTGATCGCCCAGCCGCCGCGCCACCTCGAGCTCTCGCACCGGCGGGTATGCTTTGCCGCGTAGCTGCCGCGTCGGCGCGGCGGGATCGCAGATGGGCGACGGCTTCGTGCCGCAGTCGCACCCGCGGGTGGCGCCGGCGCAGTCGCGCGGCGAAGCGAGGGGGAAAGTGCACGCGTACTGCAGGTCGCTATTCCCCGTGTCCCACTCGCGCCCGTGGACCGGATCGGCGTCGTTCGGCGAGCCGATGGGCGGCAGCCCTGCGCGCGGCACGATCGACTCGAGCATGTGCGGATCGACGCCGGAGAAGTCGTAGGCCGCCGGGTTCGCGCCCAGGAGCTTGAGCCAGTCGGCGGAGGAGAGCTTGCTCGCGTCGGGGCTCGTCGGGTCGAAGTGCAGCAGCGGGTTCGGCACGCCGCCGATGATCGCGAAATACACGAGGTCGAGCGCGCGCGGACCGCGCTCGAGTTGGCAGAGCTCGCCCTTCGCGTCGGCCGGCAGGTTCTTCGCGAACAAAGGGTTGGTGCACCGCTTCTCGCCGACGTAGTCGAACGCGCCGTTCGGGTGCTCGCCGTTGCGATCCGGCACCGTCGCGCTCGTGAGCGCGTCCACGTAGCGCTGCACCGGGAACTGGGGATCGACGCCGAAGCGCTGCTTCATGTGGAAGAAGCGCTCGTTCAAGCTCTCTTCGCTGCCGGCGTAGTAGCCGCCAAAGGCGGCGCACGTCGGGTCCCCGCGCCCGCCGGGCAGCGCGCACGACGTGCACGCCGCGTCCGTCGGCCGACTCGCGCACGCCGCCGTCGGCCGCGGGGGATGTCCGCTCGGCGAGTTGGGGAACGCGACGTTCTCGTACGCCCACGCCTGCGCGCCGAGGGCGAGCGGGTCGACGGTCGAGTCGTTCTCGTCGGTCAGGAGCACGATCGCGACGAGCGAGTCCGGCCGCAGGAAATCGTGGCGCTGCGTGAGGACCAGCGCGTCGGTGCCGACGAGCACGGCCGACTGCCCTTTCACCTGGATCGTGTCGAAGGGATCGGGCTGGACGAGGAAGTGGTACCAGCTCTCGAGCTGGGCCTCGAAGCCGCACCCGAACTCGTGCACGCCGCTCACCAGATCCTGGAAGTCGGCGGCGAAGCGCGCCGGATCTTGGAGGGCCGTCACCGTAGGCGG
>JAYVXL010000060.1:0-2684 GCA_043785185.1 Myxococcales bacterium | reverse complement strand
CTCTTCTCGCCGCGCAGCCTCGAGGAGCTCCTGAAGCCCGCGGGCTTCACGGGCGTGAGCGTCTTTCCGATCACGAACGCGTACCCGCTCAGCTACTGGATGCGCCTGTCGCTGCTGCCGCGCGCGGCGAAGGAGCGGCTCATCGGCGGGCTCGATCGCGTGGGCGTGGGGCGCGTGAACGTGAACATCCCGGTGCCGGTGGGGAACCTCGGCGCGATCGGCGTGAAGCCGGGCTGACGCGGGGCGCCACAACGGTCATCCGCCCACCAGCGTTCGGAGGACCGCGTCGAAGACGCCGAGGTTCACGAACTGGCGACCCGGCGCGAAGCACACGACTTTCAGACCTTCGTACGAGCGCACGGCGCCGGAGCTCGTGACCGTGAGCGTCTGGCCGCCTGAGTCGGTGAGGCACGCCTCGACGGGGCAGACCGTCTTCAACGCGGCGAGGCTCGTCACGACCTGGCTCGCCTGCGCGTCCGTGAGGGGAACGTCGCGATCGGTCGCGCCGGCATCGGCGCTGCATTCGTGAAGGCTCAGCGATTTCGAGATCGTCGTGAAGGTGTACGTCCGCCCGAGCGCGCCGCAGGTCGGGAACGGGGGGACGAGCGGCGTGTCGAAGATCACGTACGAAAACCCGTCATCGGCGGCCCGCCACACCGACTCAGGCGCGCACGCGGGGCCGTCGGGCCCATCTCCCGTGGTCTTCGCGTCTCCGGGCGCACCATCTCCCGCCACGCCTGCGTCGATGTCGCCACCGTCGCGCGAGCGATTGGCGTCGCTGCCCACATTCAGAGCACTGGAGCTGCAGGCGGCGACGAGGAGGAGGGAGGCGGCGACGACGGTTTTGACGTTCATGGAAGACTCCAAGGACCCGAGGGGCCTCAGTTCGGGCAAGGGCAGACGGAAGCGTTTTGCTGGGCGTACCATTGCCACGTCGCCGGATCGTTCGGGTTGTCCTTCCAGTGAAGGCAGGCCTTGCAGTCCGGCGTGCGCGCGCAAGTCGCGTTCACGTGCGCCAACGTCGCCCCGGTGTCGTACGGCACGAGGCACGTCACGTCGGTCCCTGGCGCCAGTATAATCGGGGCAGAGCACGTAGCGCAGTAGGAGTCCGCGTGCCCACCCACCGAATCGAGCCACCTGACGGGCGTGCCCAGCGCGTCGACCGTCTGCACGCAGGCCTTGCATTGTAGTCCCAGCGCCTTGGCGCGCGCGCAGACCGCGTCCGCGGTGCATCGATTGAGGAAATCGACATAGAGCCCACAGGAGAGGGGGTCGCTCATGAAGAGAATGCCTTCGATGCTGCACCCCTCGTCCGAGTGGAGCGTGCCGGCCTCGGCCGTCGAAGTCCCAGTCCCGGCCTCGACCGTAGAGGTTCCCGCCTCGCCCGTCGCACCGCCGCTCGAGGAGCCCTTCCCCGTGCCGTTGTCCGTGCCCACCGTCAGCGCACCGGCGCTGCAGGCGGCGGCAAGGAGCGAGACTGCGGCAACAACCACCTTGACGTTCATGCGGGTCTCCTCAGGCACCGTTCACCGGCTCGCCCATTCGTGGCCGCGCGCACCGCAGACTCCCGAGCGAAACGCTCTGCCTCGACGTTTTTGCAGCGCTCAGTCCGACTTCGCGTCCGCCGTGCCACCTTCGGCGGCCTGGGCGTCGTCCACCACGCTGCACGTTCCAAGCACGCACGCAGCGTGCACGGGGGACCACTCCACGATGCAAATCTGAAAACTGGAGCAACACGCGAGGATGGCGCGATCGCGGCTGGCGCGAAACGCGGGCGTGTCACGCACGGCCGCGGGCGACATCGACGGTGGCTGCGGCGTCGTGGTCGCCGCCGACGGGCAACTGTCCGGAGCTGTATCCCGCGATGAGGAATTAGCTGGCGGTGCGGATCTTGCGTTTCACATGAGCCTCCTAGTTCCGCGACCCGGGCGACGGACGCCCCGCGCACGAGCTGCGCACGCGATCCGCGAGCGGGTCGCCGGCAGCGCTCTGCGCGAAGGTCGTCGCTTCCCGGCGCGCCTCGTCGTCACGGCCAAGCTTGCAGAGTGCAAAGATTCGCTCGGCCGTACGCTCGGGCCGGAGCGCGCCTCTGGGGACGCGGCGATCGAGCTCGTCGAGGAGCGACAACGTGCGCGCGGCGTCGCCTTGCTGCAGCGCCGCGTCGGCTTGGCGGAAGAGCGCCACTTCGTTCGCGAGCGCGGCGGTCGTTTCCGGCGCCGGCGGCGGCGGCGGCGGGAGAAGGGACGCGACGGCCGCGCTCGCGCTCGGCGACGCGACGGGCGCCGGCGGTGAAACCTTGTCCGCGGCGCGTGACGAGGAGAGCGAGGAAGGCGCGACGATCGAGGTCGGCGAGGTCGGCGGAACCGGCGACGCCACCGGCGGCGGCGACGCGGACGTTTCGGCAGGCGCGGCGACAGGCCGAGCAGGGCCCCTCCCGAGCGCAACGGGCGCGGGCGGCGGCGACGCCGGGCGCGTGAACGTGGACGTCGTCGGGATCGGCGCAGGCGAGACGGCCACTTCGGCCGGCGGCGCCGTGCTCGACACGACCGCCGTCGCCCCGGAGATCCCGAGGACCGCGACGATCGCGAGCTTCGTTCCCAGCCCCCCCAGCCCCGTCGCCGCCCCCATCGCGCCCGCCCCTACCGCCACGCCCGCCCCGGCCCCTGCTCCTGCGCCCGCGCCCG
>JAYVXL010000059.1:0-2704 GCA_043785185.1 Myxococcales bacterium | reverse complement strand
GCGACGGCGGCAGTGAGGCGTCGTGGTCGCGCGTGCGGAGCGCCGCGAGGTCGCGCTGAAAGAGAACGGCGCTCGGGTACCGCCGCTCGCGCGCGCGCGCCATCGCGCGGGCGAGCACGGCGTCGAAGCCCTCCGGCAGCGACGGCCGAAGCTCGCGCGCGGGCTTCGGCGTGCCCGTGAGGATCTGAAGGAGCAGCGCGTTGTAGTTCGCCGCGACGAACGGGCGCCGCCCCGTGAGGGCTTCGTAGAAAATGACGCCGCACGCCCACAGGTCGACGCGCGCGTCGAGGTTCCTGTCGCCGCGCGCCTGCTCCGGCGACATGTAGAACGGCGTCCCCATCACCATCCCCGTCCGCGTGAGATCGAGCTCCTCGGCGTCCGGTGCGATCATCTTCGAGACGCCGAAGTCCAGCAGCTTCACGAGCGGCGGGCAGCCGGCGCGCTCGGTGAGGAAGACGTTCTCCGGCTTGATGTCGCGGTGGACGATCCCCTTGTCGTGCGCGGCGACGAGACCGGAGAGCACTTGGTTGACGATGTCGATGCAGTCCTCGAACGGCAGTCCGCCCTCGTTCCCGATGCGCTCGGCGAGCGTCGTCCCGACGAGCCTCTCCATGACGAGGAAAGGCGCGCCGTCCTCGAGCGTGCCGAGGTCGTAGACCTCGCAGATGTTCGGGTGGCCGATCTTGCCGGCCGCGCGCGCTTCTTGGTGGAAGCGCTTCACCGCCACGACCTTCTTCGCTTGAAGCGGGTGGAGGACCTTCACGGCGACGGAGCGCCCGAGCAGGATGTTCTCGGCCTCGAAGACCGTCCCCATGCCGCCCTCGCCGAGAACGCTGATGAAGCGGTATTTCCCGTCGATCGTGGTGCCGATCAGGTTTCGCCGGTGCGCGCTGCTGCCGGATGGGCTGGGGCCGCGCTGCGAGGGCGGCGCCGAGGGCGGAGGCGCCGCGCGGACTGGACGCGCCGGCGTCATCGGCCGGCGGGGCGGCGCGAGCGGTTGCCCGGTCGTAGGGCACACGGTCTGGGTGACGGGGTGCGGCAGCCCGCACTGGCTGCAGCGGAGGAAGCGCTCACTCATGGCGTCTCGGCCTCTCCGGCCGTTGCCGCGGCTGCCTGCGAACCCTGCTCACGTCTCCGGGGAGAGTAGGCGGTGCCCGTCCCTCTCGCAACGAGGCCGTCCGGGGACGGCGAGAAAGCGTCCGCGACACCCGCAGCGCCCGCGGATGTGCCGGAAATGACCACACGGTGCGCGCGGCACGCGTCGTGCTCTGCGGGTCGCGTGGACCCTCTCCTTTTCGTGGCGCTCGCCCTCGGGGCCGGCGGTCTCGCGGTCATCGCGCCGTGGCACGTCGCGGCGGGCGTGGTGGCGGTCGCGGTCGTGGCGCGCAGCTCCCGCGCGGTGCCGCTCTTCGCGATCGCGCTCGCGCTCGTCGCCGCGCTCGGTGGCGCGGCGCGGGCGCGCGCCGCGGTGGAGGCGCACGGGCGCGCGCGGGAGGCGTCGCTCGCCGAGCTGCGCGCGCCCGCGCGGTGCACCGGCGAGGGGCGCGTCGTCGGCTCGCCCCGCCGCGCGCGCGACGCGCTCCGATTCGAGGCCGACCTCGCCGAGCTCGACTGCGACGGGGCGCGCGTGCACGGAGGCCGAACGACGCTTTACGGCGGGCCACCGGACTTGGCGCGCGGCGACGCCATCGATGTCGTCGCCCAGCTCGCGAGCCCGGAGCGGTTCTGGAACGATGTCGATCCGCGCCCGGGCGAGGCGCGCCGCGCCGTCCTGCGCTCTGGAGGGGCGATCGACGTGCGGGTGACGAGGCGCGGGCAGGGCGTCCTCTCATGGATCGACCGCGCGCGCGCGCGCGTTCGTACGCGCATCGAGGCCACGTTCCCCGAAGGCGCGGCGCCGATGGCGCGCGCGATCGTCCTCGGCGAGTCCGACCTCGCGCGCGAGGACGATGAAGCGTTCCGCGCCAGCGGCCTCTCGCATCTGCTCGCCGTGAGCGGCATGCACCTCGTCCTCGTCGTGGCAGGCGCGGTCGCGGCGCTGCGCGGCGTGCTCGTCCGGGTCGAGTGGCTCGCGGCAGGGCGCGACGTGGGCCGCGCCGCCGCGGCGCTCGGGCTCGTCCTCGCGTGGGTGTACGCCGGCTTCGCGGGCGCGAGCGGCTCGACGCTGCGCGCCGCGTGCATGGCCTCCGCGGCGCTCGCGGCGCGCGCGCTCGGGCGCGCGAGCACCGGGCCGCGCGCGCTCGGCGTGAGCGTGCTGTTCATGGCGCTCGCCGATCCGCTCGTCGCGTTCGACGTGTCCTTCCTGCTCTCCGCGGCGGCGACGGGCGGCATCCTCGCGCTCGCGCGCCCGATCGCGGAGCGCCTCGCGGCGCGGCTCCCCCGCGCGCTGTCACCGGTCATCGCGTCGGCCTCCGTGACGGCCGCGGCCACGTTGCCGTGCGCCCCGATCCTCGCGAGCTTCGCGCCGACGCTCGCGGCCGGCAGCCTCTTCGCCAACCTCGTCGCGGTCCCGCTCGGCGAAGCGGCCGCGCTGCCGCTCTGCCTCCTCCACGCCGCCCTCGGCGGGTTTCCGCTGGCCGAGCGCGGCTGCGCGCTCGCAGGGGGCGGCGCCCTGCTCGCCGTGCGCGCCGTCGCACGCACCTTCGCGTCCCTGCCCGCGCTCGCGTGGCCGGTACCACCGCCGACGCTGGGGCAGATGACGGCG
>JAYVXL010000058.1:0-2706 GCA_043785185.1 Myxococcales bacterium | reverse complement strand
CTCTGCGCTCTGCGCTCTGCGCTCTGCGCTCTGCGCTCTGCGCTCTGCGCTCTGCGCTCTGCGCTCTGCGCTCGGTGCTTTGCGTCACGAGCGCGCGTGTGGGCGCAGGTGCGGACTCCGCCGCGCCGCGGCGGCTTTCCTTGGAGTGCGCTCGTGATAAGGTGGCGTCTGGCTCATGGCCGATTCGCCTGCCGACATGATTTTTCGAGCGTGCCGCGACCAGCTCGCGCCGCTCGTTCGCGCGGACGGCGGTGTCCTCTACCTCGTGGCGGCGACCCTCGACGACGTGCACCTGCACCTCTCGGGTACGTGCGCCGGCTGCCCCGGCGCGACGATGACGCGCGATCGACTCCTCGCCCCCGCCGTGAAGGCGCTCCTGCCGAAGGCTCAGCTCCGGGTCACGACGGGCTGGCGCGTCCCGGAGGGGGCGCGCAAAGTCGAGTAGCGAGTTCGCCGCGCGAAGCTACGCGCGCTCGACGAAAGAACTAATGCCTCGGCGGTGGCTTCTTGCCGCTCGCGCTCGCCGCGGGACCGCCCGCCTTGCTCGGATCGCTGATGCCGCCCTTCGTGACGGCGAGGATCGACGAGTCCATCGCGAGCGGGTCTTCGGCCTTGTTCAGGCGCAACCGATCGAGGTTCGCGAGCGTCTGCCGCTCTTCGAGGACGATACCCACCACGCGCTTCCTGTCGAGCGCGCGCAGGTGACTGACCGCGTCCTGCCAGTCGACCGTCGTCGTGATGAGCCCCTTGGACTCGTCCGCCGCGCGCACCCGGCCGGCGACGGCGAGCGCCCCCTGCAGCTTCGTGATCGCGTCCTGGTACGTCTTGCCGAGCGGCCCCGTCTCGTCGAGCGGGATCTCGTCGTAGATCTTCCAGAGGCGGGACGGCGCGCCGATGAAGAAGAAGAAGCGCCGGCGCCCGGCGCGCTCGATCAGGAGGAGCGACTCGCGGTTCTTGTACGAGTACTCCGTCTTGAGCGGCGTCGCGTCGTAGCCGGTCGGCGTGTCTTTGAACTCGATGAGGCTGCGCTGGAACGCGGCCTTGCGGTTGTCGCGCTCGCTCTCGAGCGCCTTCTGCTGGACGCCCGGCTGGACGCGCGCGAGGAGCGGGTCGAAGTCCTTGTCGATGACGCCACCCGTCCCGACGTGGGCGGCGATGACTTCCTGCGGGGTCGCGCCCCACTTGAAGCCGTCGAGCATCGGCACGAGCGTCGCGACCTGCGGCGCGTCCCCCTCGGCCACGTGGGCGGCCTTCGGATCCTTGGTGTCCTTGCCGTCCTTCGGGCCGGCGCCGGCGAGGGCCGCGACCGTCATCGCGACGGCAAACGCGCCGACCGTCCCTACCCGAGCCACCCGCGATTGCACCGACGCATTCCTCATGGTGTGCCTGCTCTTCTCCGCAAGACGTGACGTGTTGCCGAAGGTTCTACCACGCCCCCGCGCCAGGCGGAAACGCGCGGCCATCGGCCTTTCGGCTACGGTTCCTTCGCTTGATTGGACGTAACATGCCTGAAAAGCATGGACAAAAACGCCGCGACGGCGCTTCGGCCCAGCTGTTCATTTGCCCGGCTTGAGGGTAAGAGGGAGGGTAAATGCGTCAGATTGCGGGTCTTCTCGGGGCGTTGGCCGTCTGCGGCGGTTGCGGGGCGGCCGCGACCGCGGCGAGCCGTTCCGTCCCGGCCTACGGCGGTCACGCCGCCGATCTGTTCGACGACGGCATCGAGGCGAGCGCCGTCGGCCTCGACCCGGAGGCGCATGGAAGCGTCCGCGGAGACCCCGTCTTCCGTGAGCGCGTTCAGCTCGGCGACGCGACGGTCCGCGTGCTGGTCGACACGATCACCTCCAAGCAAGAGGAGTCCGGCGCCTCCTACCAGATCGGCTTTCGCGTCCTCGAGACGCTCGCGGGCGTGCATCCGCCGCCGGAGTCGTTCACGGTAAAGATCGACCGCATGAGCCCCTCCGCCGGCATCCTGAAGAGCTACGAGTCGGCGCTCGTCGGCAAACGATTCGTCGCGTTTCTCCGCCTCTTCGGTCGCGCCGATGGCGAACGCGAGTACCATTTCCACCTGTCCGCGGACTCCAAGGACATCGTCGGCTCGGTGCGCGAGGCGACCGTGCTCGAGAACCTCAAAAAATAGTCGCCACCCAAGCGCCGCAGCCAGCAAGGAACCACGCGCGTGACCGTCGAAATTCACAACGCCAGGGACATCGAGTCCATGCGCGAGTCTTGCCAGATGGCCGCCGAGACGCTCCTCCTCGTGGGCGAGCAGCTCAAGCCGGGAATGACGACGGAGGACATCAACACGATCGTCCACGAGGACACGCTGCGCCGCGGCGCGTACCCGTCGCCGCTCAACTACAAGGGCTTTCCGAAGAGCGTCTGCACGTCGGTGAACGACGTCGTCTGCCACGGCATCCCCGGACCGCGCGTGCTCAAGGACGGCGACATCGTCAACGTCGACGTCACGACCCACTACAAGGGCTTCCACGGCGACACGTCCGCGACGTTCTACGTCGGCACGCCGAGCGCCGAGGCGCGCAAGGTCGTCGAGGCCGCCCGCAAGGCGCTGGACCTGGGCATCGCCGAGGTAAAGGACGGCGCGCGCCTGGGCGACATCGGCGCGGCCATCCAGGAGTACGTGGAGGCGCAGGGCTGTAGCGTGGTGCGGGACTTCGTCGGCCACGGCATCGGCCGCAAGTTCCACGG
>JAYVXL010000057.1:0-8912 GCA_043785185.1 Myxococcales bacterium | reverse complement strand
CCGCGGCGCGGGCGTAGGTGACCTCGCCCTTGTGTGCGCGCGCGACGGCGCGTGAGATCGCCAGCCCGAGGCCGGTGCCCTCGGGCTTGGTCGTAAAGAACGGCTCGAACAGCTCCGCGGCGCGGCTGTCGGGCACGCCCGCGCCGCGATCGGTCACGGTGACGACGGCCTCTGCCCCGCGCCGCGTGACGGTCACGTCCACCGCGCGGCCGCGCGGCGACGCCTCGATCGCGTTTCTGAGGAGGTTGTCGAGCGCGCGCGCGACCGAGTCGCGGTCGACCTCGGCCCGCGCGTCGCCGGTGACCACGACGCGCACGCCGCGCTCCTCCGCCCACGCGGCGAGGCCGTCCACCCTCGCGCGCACGAGCGCGCCGAGCGACGACGCGACCTGCGGCCCGAGCGCGCGACCCGACACGACGAGCAGATCGGCGACGAGGCGATCCAACCGAGAAATCTCGGAGGACGCGTGCGTGATCGCCTCGCCCACGGCGTCCGGCAGCGCGCCCTTCTTGGCCGCGAGATCGAGCCGGAGCTTGATCGACGCGAGCGGGTTGCGGACCTCGTGCGCGACGCCGGCGACGACGCGGCCCAGCGCGGCCAGGCGCTCCTTCTGCGCGAGCTGCTGCCCGAGGCGCTCCTCCTCTTGCTTCGCGCGCGCGAGGGACTGCGCGAGGACGGCGATGCCGTCCGCGACGTCGCCGAGCTCGCGCACCGCCGGCCTCGGGATGGGCGCGTTCAGATCCCGCGCGAGCGCGACCATCGACGTCCGCAGCTCGGCGGCGCCGCGGTTCACGGTGACGACGGTTCGCACGGCGATGGCTACGACCAGCGTAGTGGCGAGGGCGAGCAGGACGATGATCCACTGCCAGCGTCGCAAAAACGCCAGCGGGCGTACGACGTAGCCCGCCCACACGCTGCCGGGCGCGCCGCGCGGGGGCTCGACGGCGACGACGAACGTAGCCTCGCCGAGCGGCAGCTCCTCGATCGTGCGCTGGCCGCTCGCGCGCGCGCGCTCCACCGTCGCGCGCAGCGGCGCGCGCCACGACGCGGGAATCGCCTCCGGCTCGCCCTGGCCGTCCCATACGCCCCCGCGCATTCCGACGAAGCCGTTGGCCGGCGGCTCGGTGACGTCGGCGCGCCTGGAGAGGTGGTCGACCTCCTCGCTCACGCCGTCGCGGGCGCGCTCGATGCGTTGGGTCATGCTCGTCTTGAGCAGCTGCACCAGCGCGAAGAGCGAAAGCACGCTCGTCAGGACGCCGAGGACGACGACCGTGAGGAGCCGGTGCCGAATGAGGTGCGAGCGGACCACGCCTCGACCTTAGCAAGCGCGGTTCCCGTTCGCGAGGCGCCCGGCCTGCCGCCAAGTGCGCGGCGCGCGGACGTCGAACCGGGTCCGCCCGTACCGAATCGTTACACCTGTCCTCCAGGCGTACAGCCGGGGCGCCGCCCGACCCCTCGTCTGCGCCGCATTCGCGCGCGTCTGGAGTGGCGTGCTTGTTGCCATGCGGGTGGCGACGCCATGGCGCTCTCCCTCCTGCTCGCGCTCCCCGTGCTGCTCCAAGCCGCGCGGCCGCTCGCGTCGCCCACGCCGCCCACGCCGGCGGTCCCCTCAGCGCCTCCGCAGGATTCGCCGGCCGCGCGCGTCGTCGGCCTCGACGAGGCGGTGCAGGTCGCGCTCAAGAACCAGCCGACGCTCATGCAAGCCCAGGCGACGACGCGCGCGGCGGTGGGCCGCGCCGACCAGGCCCGCGCCGGGCTCCTCCCTCAGCTCACCGGGACCGCGTCCTACGCCCGCGCGCATGGACCGGTCACGACGGGCGGCGTCGCCGGGCCGCCGTCGGGCTCGTACGATATCTTCAGCGTGGGCGCGAGCGCGTCGCAGCTGATCTGGGACTTCGGCCAGACGAGGGAGCGCACGCACGCCGCGGAGCGCGCGGCCGACGCGCTGCATGTCTCCGAGCGCACCGCGGAGCTCACCGTCGTCCTCTCCGTGCGCCGCGCGTACTTTCAAGCGCGCGCGCAGCGGGCGCTCATCCGCGTCGCCGAGGACACGCTCGGCAATCTCGAGCGGCACATGAAGCAGATTCAGGGCTTCGTCACCGTCGGCACGCGCCCCGAGATCGATCTCGCGCAGGCGCGCAGCGATCTGGCGACCGAGCGGGTGACGCTCCTGAACGCGCAGAACGGCTACCGCGTGGCGAAGGCGCAGCTCGCCGTCGCCATGGGCACGCCCGGCGGCGACGACTTCGAGGTCTCGAACGACGAGCTGGGCGCGATCCCCGTCGAGGACCAGCCGATCGAGCAGCTCGCGAAGGCGGCGATCGCGCTCCGGCCGGAGCTCGCGAGCCTCACGCGCCAGACCGAGGCGCAGGAGCTCACGCTCAAGTCGATCAAGGGCGCCTACGGGCCGACGCTCGCGGCGAACGCGGCGGCGAGCGAGTCCGGCACCGCGCTCGACGCGCTCGCGAACCGCTGGAGCCTCGGCGCGGCGCTGACGTGGCCGATCTTCCAGGGTGGCCTCACGAACGGGCAGGTGCGCGAGGCGGAGGCGAACCTCGACGTCACGCGCGCGCAGCTCCGCGCGCAGAAGCTCCAGGTGCACCTCGACGTCGAGCAGTCCGCGCTGAGCGTGCGCGCCGCGAAGAGCGCCATCGAGGCGTCGACCGAGGCGCTCACCAACACGAAGGAACGCCTGCGGCTCGCGGAGGGGCGCTACGCGGCGGGCGTCGGCTCGATCATCGAGCTTGGCGACGCCCAGATCGCGGCGCAGAACGCCGCGGCGCAGCTCGTTCAAGCCGAGTTCGATCTCTCCACGGCGCGCGCGCAGCTCCTGAGCGCGCTCGGAAGGCGATGACGCGATGACCACGAACGATCCCCTCCCGCCCCAAGATCCCGTCCCCGCCGCCCGCGGCAGCGCGGGCCCCTGGGTCCTCCTCGGCCTCGCCGTTGCGCTGCTCGGCGCGGGCGGCTGGTACTGGAAGACGAGGCCGCGCGACGGCGGCGAAGGTGGCGGCGGCTCCGGCCGAGGAGCGCGCGCGGCCGCCAACCCCGATCGCATCGTGCCGGTGCAGGTGGCCGTCGTCGCGAAGAAGGACGTCGCCATCCTCGTCGAGGGCCTCGGCAACGTGCTGCCCATCGCGTCGGTGCAGATCCGCACGCAGGTCGACGGGCGCCTCGAGAACGTGGCGTTCAAGGAGGGGCAGAACGTCAAGAGGGGCGATCTGCTCGCGCAGGTCGACCCGCGCCCGTTCGTCATCCAGCTCCACAACGCCCAGGCGGCGCTCGCAAAGGACAGCGCGCAGCTGCGCAACGGCCACCTCAACCTGGAGCGCTACACGAAGCTCCGCGAGCAGAACCTCATCCCCCAGCAACAGCTCGACGACCAGCAGACGGTCGCCGATCAGGCGGCAGGGGCGGTGCGCGCCGACGAGGCGCAGGTCGAGTCCGCCAAGCTGAACCTCGACTACGCGCGCATCGTGTCGCCGATCGACGGCGTCGTCGGCGTCCGCCAGACCGACCCCGGCAACGTCGTTCACGCGAGCGATCCGACGCCGATCGTGACCATCACGCAGCTCGACCCGATCGCCGTCCTCTTCACGCTCCCGCAGGACGATCTCTCGCGCGTCTCCACCGAGCTCGCGAAGGGCCCGCTCCCGGTCGACGCGCTCAGCCGCGAGGGGGACCGCAAGCTCGCGACCGGCAAGCTCGTCGTCATCGACAACCAGATCAACACGACGACGGCGACGATCCGCCTGAAGGCGACGTTCGAGAACCCCGCGCGCGTGCTCTGGCCGAACGCGTTCGTGAAGGCGCGCATCACGCTGAGCACGCGCCAGGGGGCGCTCGTGGTCCCGCAAATCGCCGTGCAGCGCGGGCCGCAGGGCGCGTTCGTGTACGTCGCGGGCGCGGACAACACCGCGCAGGCGCGGCCGGTGGAGGTCGACCTCGTGCAGGGCGACGTCGCGATCCTCACGGCGGGCGTGCAGCCGGGCGAGCGGGTCGTCGTGGACGGGCAGAGCCAGCTTCGGCCCGGCGCGAAGATCGCCCCCCGCGGCGCGGACCCGAGCCCGAGCGCCAACGCGAGCGCGAACGCGAGCGCGAGCGGCAAGTGACCAGCATCTCCGAGCCGTTCATTCGGAGGCCCGTCGCGACGACGCTCCTCATGTTCGGCCTGCTCCTGGCCGGCATCGTCGCGTTCCGCCAGCTTCCGGTCTCGGCGCTGCCGCAGGTCGACTACCCGACCATCCAGGTCGCGACGTACCTGCCGGGCGCCAGCGCCGAGACGATGGTGAGCGCCGTCACGACGCCGCTCGAGCGGCAGTTCGGCCAGATGCCGTCGCTCGCGCAGATGACGAGCGTGTCGTCGTTCGGCAGCTCGCAAATCACGCTGCAGTTCACGCTCGAGCGCAACATCGACGCCGCCGAGCAGGACGTGCAGGCCGCCATCAACGCGGCGTCGAGCCTCTTGCCGCGCACGCTGCCCGTGCCGCCCGTCTACACGAAGTCCAACCCCGCCGACACGCCGATCCTGACGATGAGCGTCGCGTCCGAGACGCTGCCGCTGAACGAGGTCGACGACGTCGCCGACTCGATCCTCGCGCAGAAGATCTCGCAAGTCTCCGGCGTCGGCCTCGTCACGCTCAACGGCGGCCAGAAGCCGGCGGTGCGCGTGCAGGTCGACCCGCAGGCGCTCGCCGGCAGCGGCCTCAGCCTCGAGGAGGTGCGCGCCGCGCTCGTCGCCGCGAACGTGAACCAGGCGAAAGGCACGCTCGACGGGCCCCGCCAGTCGTACACCATCGCGACCAACGACCAGCTCTTCAAGGCGTCGTCGTTCAAGCCCATCGTGCTGGCCTACAAAGGGGGCGCGCCGGTGCGCCTGGTCGACGTTGCCGACGTCTCCGACGGCGTCGAGAACACGCAGCTCGCCGGCTGGGCGAACGAGAAGCGCGCCATCATCATGAACGTCCAGCGCCAGCCGGGCGCGAACGTCATCGAGGTCGCCGACCGCATCAAGGCGCTCCTCCCGCAGCTGCAGGCGTCGCTCCCGCAGGGCGTGGAGGTGAAGATCCTCACCGACCGCACCGAGACGGTGCGCGCCTCGGTCGAGGACGTCGAGAAAACCCTCCTCCTCACGATCGCGCTCGTCGTCGGCGTCATCTACGTCTTCTTGCGGAACGTCCGCGCCACGATCATTCCCGGCGTCGCCGTGCCGCTGTCGCTCGTCGGCACGTTCGGCGTCATGTACATGCTCGGCTACAGCCTGAACAACCTCTCGCTCATGGCGCTCACGATCTCGACGGGCTTCGTCGTCGACGACGCGATCGTGATGATCGAGAACATCTCGCGCTACATCGAGCACGGCGATCCGCCGTTCGTGGCCGCGCTGAAGGGCGCCAAGCAGATCGGCTTCACGATCGTCTCCTTGACGGTGTCGCTCGTCGCGGTGCTCATCCCGCTGCTCTTCATGGGCGGCATCATCGGGCGCCTCTTTCGCGAGTTCGCCGTCACGCTCGCCGTCGCGATCGCCGTGTCCGCGGTGCTGTCGCTCACGCTCACCGCGATGATGTGCGCGAACATGCTCGAGCCCGAGCCGCCGCCGTCCGCGCGCGGGTGGTTCTACCGCGCGAGCGAGCGCGGCTGGGGCGCGATGCTCGGCGCGTACGAGTCGGGCCTCAAGGTGGTGCTCCGCTACCGCGGCACGACGCTCCTCGTCACGCTCGCGACCGTCGCGTTCACCGTCTACCTCGCGTGGGTCATCCCGAAGGGCTTCTTCCCCCAGCAGGATACGGGGCTCCTCCTCGGCGTCTCGGAGGCCCCGGCCGACGTGTCCTTTCCCCGCATGATGGCGCTGCAGCGCACGCTCGCCGACGAGGTCCTGAAGGATCCCGACGTCGCGACGGTGGCGTCGTTCATCGGCTCCGACGGCACGAACGCCACGACCAACAGCGGGCGCCTGTCGATCACGCTGCGGCCGCGCGACCAGCGCGCCGCGAGCGCCGACGAGATCGTGCGCCGCCTGAAGCCGCGCCTCGCGGCCGTCCCGGGCATCGAGGCCTACCTCCAGGCGGTCCAAGATCTCCAAATCGACAGCCGCATCGGCCGCACGCAGTTCCAGTACACGCTCGAGGACGCCGACCCGAAGGAGCTCGTGACATGGGCGCCGCAGCTCCTCGAGCGCCTGCGCGCGCTGCCCGAGCTGCGCGACGTCGCCAGCGACCAGCAATCGACCGGCCTCCAGATGACGGTGACGATCGATCGCGACACCGCCTCGCGCCTCGGCATCACGCCGCAGCTCATCGACGACACCCTCTACGACGCGTTCGGCCAGCGGCAGATCTCGACGATCTTCACCCAGCTGAATCTCTACCGCGTCATCCTCGAGGTGAAGCCGGAGTTTCAGGACAAGCCCGAGGCCCTCGAGCACCTCTACCTGCGCGCCGCCTCGGGCGAGCAGGTCCCGCTCAGCGCGTTCGTGAAGCTCTCGCACGGCAACGCGCCGCTCGCGGTCAACCACCAGGGGCAGTTCCCGGCCGTCACGCTGTCGTTCAACGTGGCCGACGGCGTCGCGCTCGGCCAGGCGGTCGAAGCCATCCACGCCGTCGAGCGGGCGGCCGGCCTGCCGCCGGGCCTGCACGGCAGCTTCCAGGGCACGGCGCAGGCGTTCAAGGACTCGCTGGCGAGCGAGCCGGTGCTCATCCTCGCCGCGCTCATCACGGTCTACATCGTCCTCGGCGTCCTCTACGAGAGCTTCATCCATCCGGTGACGATCTTGTCGACGCTCCCGTCGGCCGGCGTCGGCGCGCTCCTCGCGCTGATGCTGTTCAAGATCGAGTTCAGCGTCATCGCGCTCATCGGGATCATCCTGCTCATCGGCATCGTGAAGAAGAACGCGATCATGATGATCGACTTCGCGCTGGAGGCGGAGCGCGATCAGGGGATGACGCCCGAACAGTCGATCTACCAGGCGAGCCTCTTGCGCTTCCGGCCCATCATGATGACGACGGCGGCGGCGCTGCTCGGCGGGATCCCGCTCGCGATCGGCACCGGCACCGGCGCGGAGCTGCGCCAGCCGCTCGGCGTCACGATCGTCGGCGGCCTGCTCATCTCGCAGGTGCTCACGCTCTACACTACGCCGGTCATCTACCTCTACATGTCCCGCCTCGCGCGCTTCTTCTCGAAAGACAAGACGGCGCCACGTTCGCGTCCGCGTCCGCGTCCGCATACGCCCGCGCCGGAGGCGGCGGCGGAGGGCGCGTCATGAGCGTGTCGTCGATCTCGGCGCCGTTCATCGAGCGGCCGATCGCGACGACGCTCCTCGCGCTCGCGATCTTGCTCGCCGGCATCGGCGCGTACCTGCAGCTGCCGGTGGCGCCGCTGCCGAGCGTGGATTTTCCGACGATCTCCGTCAGCGCGTCGCTCCCGGGCGCGAGCCCGGAGACGATGGCCTCGTCGGTCGCGACGCCGCTCGAGCGCCGGTTCGGCCGCATCGCCGGCATCACCGAGATTACGTCGACGAGCTCGCTCGGCGGCACGCAGCTGACGCTCCAGTTCGAGCTCGGGCGCGACTCCGACGCGGCGGGGCGCGACGTGCAGGCCGCGATCGCGGCGGCGGGCGGCGAGCTGCCGCCGAACCTTCCGTTCCGGCCGACGTACAGGAAGGTGAACCCCAGCGACACGCCGATCATGATCCTGTCGCTCACGAGCGATACGATCCCGCTGGCGAAGGTCTACGACGCCGCGAATACGATCCTCGCGCAGAAGATCGCGCAGGTGTCGGGCGTCGGGCAGGTGTTCGTGGGCGGCGGGCAGCAGCCGGCCGTGCGCGTGCAGGTCGACCCGGTCGCGCTCGCCGGCGTCGGCCTAAGCCTCGAGGACGTGCGCGCGACGGTCGCGGGCGGGACGACCGACGCGCCGAAGGGGGGCCTCGTCGGCCCCGCGCAGTCGCACGCGATCGGCGCGAACGACCAGCTCTTCGGCGCGAAGGCCTTCGAGCAGCTGCTGCTCCCGACGCCTGCCGGCAAAGGAGGCCAAGGCACCGTTCGCCTCGGCGACGTCGCCGACGTCTTCGACGACGTCGAGAACAACCGCGTCGCCGGCTGGTCGACCGGCATCCGCGCGGTGACGGTCATCATCCGCCGTCAGCCCGGCGCGAACATCATCGACACGAGCGAGCGCATCCGGAAGCTGCTCCCGACGCTGATGACGTCGATGTCGCCCGCGGTGAAGGTCGACGTCGCGCTCAATCGCACGCAGACCATCCGCGCCAGCGTGAAGGACGTCGAGACGTCCCTCGGCCTGAGCGTCGCCCTCGTCGTGGTCGTCGTCTTCGCGTTCCTGCGCACGCTCCGCGGCACCGCCATCCCGAGCCTGGCGGTCCCGGTGTCGCTCGTGGGCACGTTCGGCGTCATGTACCTCCTCGACTACAGCGTCGACAACCTGTCGCTCATGGCGCTCACGATCTCGACGGGCTTCGTGGTCGACGACGCGATCGTCGTGACGGAGAACATCGCGCGCCACATCGAGCTCGGGATGAGCCCGCGCGACGCGGCGTTCAAGGGTGCCAAGGAGATCGGCTTCACGATCGTCTCGATCACCTGCTCGCTCCTCGCGGTGTTCATCCCGATCCTGCTCATGGGAGGCGTCGTCGGGCGCCTGTTCCGCGAGTTCGCGGTCACGCTCTCGGTCGCCATCGCGCTCTCGGCCGTCGTGTCGCTCACGCTGACGCCGATGATGGCCGCCAGGCTCCTGCGCCCCGAGCGCGGCCCGCACGGCTGGCTCTACCGGGCGTCGGAGTGGGGCTTCCAGACGATGTTGCGCGTCTACGCGCGCATGCTCGACTGGGTGCTCGCGAATCGCCGCTTCATGCAGATCGTCACGCTCGCGACGGTGGCCATCACCGTGTGGCTGTTCAC
>JAYVXL010000056.1:0-2713 GCA_043785185.1 Myxococcales bacterium | reverse complement strand
TAGGCCTTCTCGGCCATCTCCTTGTTCTTCGCCTGCGTGTCGAAGATGCGGGCGGCGCGGAAGAGGAGCGACTTCTTCGTCTCCTGCGCGTCGTCGTCGACGGGCGGCGCGTCCGCGAGCCCCTCCGCGCGCTCGGCGGCGGTGGGCACGGCCACCTGCTCGCTCGCGGCGAGGAACGCTTCGGCGACCTTCTGCGGGTCGGCCCCCTCGTCGACGGCCTTCTCGAGGCCCATCGCGGCCTCCGAGTCGTCCGGCGCGGCGACGAGCATGTCGATGAGCTGGTCGACCTTCTCGGGCGCGATCGCCTTGCCCGCGCGCATCGCGGTCGACGGACGGCCGACGGCCTCGAGCGCCTCGAGCAGCGCCATCGCGTCCTTCGGACGGCGGGCCGGGTCCTTCGCGAGGAGGCTGAGGACGAACTGGTCGACGTCCTTCGACACCCAGCCGCGCGGCGCTTTGGCGCTCGGCGCCTCCGGCTCCTTGGACAGGTGCGCGAACGCCGCGTCGGTCGCGTTCTCCGACGCGTGGAAGACGGCCTTGCCGCTCAAGAGCTCGTACATCACCGCGCCGAACGCGTAGACGTCGCTGCGCGAGTCGGCCGCGCGGCCGCGAATGAGCTCGGGCGCCACGGTCTTGGGCGAGCCGAACACCGCGAGCAGGCCCGTGTGCCCGTTCGCCGCGACGCTGCGCTGGCGGAGGCGATCGGTGCCGAAGTCGATGAGGGTGACGTGCGCGTCGTCGCCGGGGCCGCTCGTCTTGGCGACGAGGACGTTCTCGAGCTTCAAGTCGCCGTGCACGAGGTGGGCTTTGTGGAGCGCGGCGAGCGGCTCCAAGATGCCTTGGAAGAGCGGCTTCAGCTCGCCCATGTGAAGCGGACCTGTGCGCGCGAAGCGCTGGCTGAGCGGCAGCGCGTCGATGAACTCGTACGCGACGAAGTATGTGCCGTCCTCGAGCTCGCCGGCGGTGAGCGCCTTGGGCAAGCCCGCGTGCTCGACGGTCGCCACCAGGCGATTCGCCGTCAAGAAGCGGTGGACGGCGCGGCGATCGCGCGAGGCCTCGGCGCGCAGCACCTTGAGCGCGAACTGCTTCTCGCCGAGGAGCGCGAGGTACACGGTGCCGAGATCGCTCTGGCCGATCTTCTTCTGCACGCGAAAGCCGCCGATCTCCTTTCCGATGGGGAGCTCGTCCTTGCTGAGGAGCGCGGCGATGTCGCGCACGCGCGGATCGACCTCGCGCTTGCTGACGAGGAGGACGTCGACGAGCGCCTCGATGCGGTCGCCGTCCATGCAGCGCTCGGTCAGCGCGCGCGCGAAGCTCGCCTTCGCGCTCGACCCGCCGACCGCGGCCGGGTCGAGGCCCAGCAGGCGGTGGCTCATGGACGTCATCTCCTCGAGCGAGAACAGCCGCTCGAGCTCACCGCGCAGAATTTCGATCGTCGTCGTCGACATGGCTCGGACCCCTCACACAACACATGAGAAACGAAGGCCTCACGTACCGCGGGTGCGCGCAATTGCCACGCCTTTTTATGCGCAGCGCGAAGGTGAGACGCTCGCGAAACCGCGGGTCCAGCCTACATGTCGCACATGCCGCGGCGCGCCGGGCGAAGGCGGGCCGCGGGTCTCGCCGCCGGCCCTCGCCGCTCGGTCTCGCCTAGCGGCTCAGTGACCGTGCTCGCGCGACAGACCCGGGTGCGTGGGATCGCCCGGCTCGTGGCGCGGGTTGGCCGTCGTGAACGACCCGTCGCGGCCCGAGAACGAGATGAGCAGATCCTTCTCGTAGATGAACTGGTCGCGCGTGTCGTACGGCGCCGCGTGCGCGCCGGTGTCCATGCGAATCGCGTCGCACGGGCACGCCTCGACGCAGTAGCCGCAGAAGATGCAGCGCAGCTCGTCGATGACGAACTTCACCGGGTAGCGCTCGTAGCCGCGGCGCTTGTCGCCTTCCGGGTACTCACCCGCCTCGATGTGGATGCACTGCGCCGGGCACGCCGTCGAGCAGCACAGGCACGCGACGCAGCGCGGGCTCTTGTCGTCACGCTGGGTCAGCCGGTGCACGCCGCGGAAGCGCTCGGGGTACGGGCGCTTCTGCTCGGGGTACGAGATCGTCGTGACCCCCTCGTCGAGGCGCTCGGTCACCGGATCGGGGCGATCGCCGCGCATCATCTCGCGCGTGTTGTGGAAGAAGTGGCGCATCGACACGCCGAGGCCCTTGATGATCTCGGGGAGGAACGACTGCGTCTGGATGTTGCGCTCGGCGTAGAGCACCGGCACGACGGTCGCCGCGGCGCTGACGGATTTCTTCGGAAAGGCGGTTCCCATGCTCAGGCTCCCATCTCGCCGGTCTTGGCGCCGCCGGCCGCCGACGCGAACTTGGCGCTCGAGCCGACGATCCAGGGGGCGCGCTTCTTCTTGGACGTGATGCCGATGACCGCGCGGACGACGAGGCCCGTGATGACCACCGCGACGAGCGCCTGCGACAGGTCCGCCGCCAGCTTCAGGCCGCTCTGAACCGCCGCGCCGGCCTGGTCGGCGGCGAGGTAGAGGATGCCCGTCGCGAAGATGTTCGCGAGCGACGCGGGCAGGAGGATGCGCCAGCCGAGCTTCATCAGCTGGTCGTAGCGGAAGCGCGGGAGGCTCCACCGAATGAACGCCTGCAGGATGCAGATCGCCAGCGTCTTGCCGAAGAACGCCACCACGCCGAGGACCGTCATCCA
>JAYVXL010000055.1:0-2716 GCA_043785185.1 Myxococcales bacterium | reverse complement strand
GTCGGCTACCAAGTGCGCTTCGAGGACGTGTCGAGCAAGCGCACGCGCATCCGCTTCGTGACCGAGGGCATCGTGACGCGCAAGCTCGTCGCCGATCCTGAGCTCTCCGGCGTCGCGTGCGTCATCGTCGACGAGTTCCACGAGCGCCACCTTCACGGCGACATCGCGCTCGCGTGGCTCCGGCGCCTGCAGGCGCGCCGGCCGCTCTCGATCGTCGTGATGAGCGCGACGCTCGACGCCGCGCCCGTCGCAGCTTACCTCGACTGCCCACGCCTCCGCGCCGACGGCCGCCGCTTCGACGTGCGCGTCGAGCACCTGCCCGCGCCGGAGGATCGCCCGCTCGAGTCGCTCGTCGGCTCGGCCGTCCGTGGCCTCCTCAAGGACGGCCTCGACGGCCACGTCCTCGTGTTCCTCCCGGGCGCCGCCGAAATTCGGCGCGCGAAGGAGACCCTCGAGAAGTTCGCGACCGAGCACGATCTCGCGCTCCTGCCGCTGCACGGCGATCTCCCGCCCGCCGAGCAGGATCGCGCCGTGCGGCCGAGCGCGCAGCGCAAGATCCTCCTCGCCACGAACGTCGCCGAGTCGAGCGTCACGATCGAGGGCGTCGCGGCGGTCGTCGACTCGGGGCTCGCGCGCGTCGCGCGGCACTCGCCGTGGTCGGGCCTCCCCGAGCTGCGCCTCGACAAGATCAGCCGCGCGTCGGCCACGCAGCGCGCCGGCCGCGCGGGGCGCACGCGCGAAGGCCGCTGCCTGCGCCTCTACACGAAGGCCGACCTCGACGCGCGCGCCGAGCACGACACGCCGGAGATCCGCCGCGCGGACCTCGCGCAGACGGCGCTCGAGCTCGCGGGCGTCGGCACGCGCGACCTCGTCTGGCTCGAGGCGCCGCCGGAGTCGGCGTGGCGCGCGGCGAACGAGCTGCTCGTCCGCCTCGGCGCGGTCACGGCCGCGGGCGACATCACGACGCGCGGGCGGCGCATGCTCACCTTCCCGCTCCACCCGAGGCAAGCGCGCCTCGTCGTCGAGGGCGAGGCGCGCGGCGTCGCAGAGGACGCGTGCGTCGTCGCCGCGCTCGTCGCCGAGCGCGAGATCCGCCTGTCGCAGAAGACGTCGTTCGAGGGGCGCGGCGGCGGACGGCACGCCGATACGACGACCGAGGCGAGCGATCTCGTCGCCATGCTGGACGCGTTCCGCGAGGCGGAGGCGAGCGGCTTCTCCCACGGCGCGCTCCGGGCGATCGGCCTCGATCCCGGCGCCGTACACGCCGTCGATCGCGCGCAGAAGCAGCTCGCGCGCCTCGTCGGGCGCGCCTCGCAGGGCGCGCGCGGCCCGCGCGACGTCGACGCCGCGCTCGGCATGTGCGTCCTCGCCGGCTACCCCGACCGCGTGGCCAAGCGCCGCAAATTCGGCTCGCGCGACCTCGCGCTCTCGGGCGGCGGCATCGCCGAGCTCGCCGAGCGCAGCCAGGTCCGCAAGGCGGAGCTCGTGGTCTGCGTCGACGCCGACGGCGCGCGCTCGCCGCCGCTCGTCCGCGTCGCGAGCGGCATCGAGCCGGAGTGGCTGCTCGAGCTCTTCGAAGATCGCATCCGCGAGACGACCGAAATCACCTGGAACGCGCAGGCCGAGCGGGTCGAGGCCAAGAGCCGCATGCTCTACGACGCCGTCGCGCTCACCGAATCGGCGGCGCCGAGCGGCGGCGCGGCGGGGTCCGAGGTCGCGCGCGCCCTCGCCGATCGCGCGCTCGCCAAAGGCGCGCGTTTCTTCGCGCCGGAGGGCGAGCTCGATCGGTGGCTCGCGCGCGCGCGCTTCGCCGCGTCCGTCGACGCGAGCGTCCCCTCGCCGACGGACGACGACGTGCGCGCCGCGATGGAGGACGCGTGCGACGGCAAGCGCAGCTTCGCGGAGCTCGCGCAGGTCTCGCTCCTCGATCTGCTCCGCGCGCGCTTCGCGAGCCACCTCGGCCGCGTCGACCAGCTCGCGCCCGAGCGCCTCCCGCTCGCGAGCGGCCGCAACGCGAAGATCGCCTACGAGGACGGAAAGCCGCGCGTCGAGTCGTACCTGCAGGATTTCTTCGGGATGAAAGAGAGCCCGAAGATCGGCGGCGGCCGCGTCGCGCTCGTCGTGCACCTGCTCGCGCCGAACAAGCGCGCCGTCCAGGTCACGCAAGACCTCGAGGGCTTCTGGGACCGCCACTACCCGGCGATCAAGAAGGAGCTCGCGCGCAAATACCCGCGCCACGCGTGGCCCGAGGACCCGCGCACGCCGATCCCGATGCGCTTCGGCCGCCGCGGCTGACGTCGCGCGCGCGTCGCGTCGAGGTCGAGCTCTCGTCGGCCTCGGCCTGCTCCTCTCGCCGCGCGAATGAGAAAAGCGGCTCGAGCTGCCGTAGCTCGAGCCGCCGATCGTGACGCGCGTTCGTGTCAGGCCCTCACGGCGTGTACACCTCGACGGTGGACGTCGGGTTGTTCGACGCGTCGGTGCCCCCGAAGGTGTAGATGCGGAAGTCGGTGTTGAGCGCGGCGGCGAAGTACCCGCGCGGCTGGTTCATGTTCGGCGCCGTGGAGCTCGTGCCGCTCGCCGGATTGAACACCGTGTGGCTGGCGCCGAACCTGTGGATGTAGCCGAACTCACCGGTGAGCAGCGGTCCGAAGTCGGTCGCGACGGTGTTGGTCCACGAGCCCGCGCTGGGCGAGAACACGTCGAAGGCGTCGTGGCC
>JAYVXL010000054.1:0-2717 GCA_043785185.1 Myxococcales bacterium | reverse complement strand
AAGTCCAGCCAGCGCCCGCGCTCGAGCGGCGTCTGACGGAGCAGCACCTCACGCAGGGCGATCGCCGGCACGAAGCCGAGCGCGAAGCGCCCGATGCGATCGTAGTGGTTGCGGCTCAAGTGCAGCACGTCGCCCATCCAGTTGCCGAGCGGCGTGTTCGAGTACGTGTAGAAGCCGCCGTAGTCGAGGACGAGCAGGTGCACGAACACGAGCCCGTAGACGAGGCGGGTCATCGGGAAGCGTGGAAACGCGAGCCCGAGCGCGCCGAGCGCGAGGAGGCCGGGGACGATGTCGAGCAGCCAGTTCTCGCGGCCGGCCGGCGGCCGGACGCCGGTCGCCCCGAGGACGAGGACGAGCACCGTCAAGAGGACGAGCGGGAAACGGGCCTCGTCGAGGGTGCCGGGCGCGAGCGGGGGCGACTTCACGTGGCGCAGGATCGGCCGGCGCGAGGCGTTCGGAAAAGAAAATCGCCGCCCGGCGCGCGCCGCGGGAACCTCGGCGTCCGGCGCGTGTCGACCGCATGTGCGCCCCACCTCTTCTCCGCGCCGTCGCGCGCCCGCGCGTCACGCGCGCGCGGCGCTCCTCTCGTGTGTCGTCGGCGTCGCCGCCGTCGCCGCCGTCGCGCGTCCGTCCGACGCGGCCGGCGCGCCCGATCCTGCGGCGCGCGGCCTCGACCTCTTCTTGCACCTCCCCGACCAGGCGCCGCCGCGCGCGCGGCTGCCCGTCCAAGTCCTGGCGCTCGGCTTTCCGACGGCGGTGACGACGCAGCCGCTCGCGGACGTCACGATCGACGCGGCGTGGAACCCGGAGATGCTCGGCCCGAACGTCGCCGCGGCGCCGCCCACTGTCCGCGCGAAGGCGGACGGCGCGGGGCGGGCGCACCTCGAGATCGAAGTGCCGGACGGCGACGAACGCGAGCTCGAGCTCCTCGTCGGCGTCCGCGTCGGCGCGCACGCGCGCACGCGACGCGTAAAGGTGAAGCGCGTCCGGCCGTACGACGTCACGCTCTTCGTGCCGGATCGCCAGGTCGTCCCCGGCGGCGCGACGAGCGCGTGGGTGCTCGTCACGAGCGCGCAGAACGGCAGCCCCGTGCCGCGCGCGCCGCTGACGCTGCGCCTCAGCGAGGGCGGCGTCCCGCGCTTCGAGGCGAACCTGACGACCGACGACGCCGGCTCCGCGATGGCGCGCGTGCCCATCCCCGAGAGCGAAGAGCCGACGTGGAAGTGGCACTTGACCGCCGCGGCGCACCTCGGCGGCTTTGCGGCGGGCGAGGACGCCGTCGACCTCACGCCCCGCGAGGAGACGCCGGGCACGCCGCGCCTTCGCGTGACGTGGACGGAGGACAGCGTGCTGCCCGGCGCCCCCGCGCACTTCACGCTGCGCGTTCGCGACGCGACCGATCAACCGATCGTCGCCCAGTCGGTGCGCTACTGGCTCGGCCCGCGCGGGACGGAGCCGCCGCGCGACGCCGCGGAGTGGGCGAAGGCGTCGACCCTCGCGCTGACCGATCCGGCGGGCGAGATCGCCGGCACCTCCGTCGCGCCCGCGCTCGTCGCGAGCGGCGCGGGGACGGAGCTTCGCGTGGTGGCGCGCGCGGAGGTGGACGGGCGCGATCTGTCGGCGGAGGGGACGGTGACGGTCGGAGCGCCGGCGGCGACCGCGACGCTCACGCCGGAGTCCGAGCACGTCGTACCCGGGATGGATCAGCGTCTCTTGCTCGAGGTGAAGGACGGCAACGGCGAGCCGGTGACCGCGGCGTTCGCGGTGGAGGGGGACGGGCTCGCGGCGCACGTGCGCACGGACGCGCACGGCGAGGCGGAGGTGCCGTGGCGCGCGCCGGCGGATCTCGGCGCTGCGCGCGACGTCGGGCCGTGCGCCGGCGGCGTCGCGGCGGCGGTCCGCGTGCGCGCGCTCGGGCAGGTGGCCGCGCTCGCGACGCACCCCGAGCCGTTCGCGCTCTGCGTGCGCGTCGATCGCGACGCGGCCGCGATCGTCGTGCCCGACCGCACGGTGGCGCGCGCTGGCGAGACGGTGCACGTGCGCGTGCTCGAGCCCGCGCCCGGGCTCGGGCCGGGTCCGCGCGGCGCGCGCGCCGCAAAGCGCGCGTGGAGCGTCGTCGCGCGATCGCGCGCGGGCACGGCGGCGGTGAGCGCGTGGGTCGAGAGCGGCGAGAGGGGCGGCGACCTCACGCTCCCGGCCGGGGCCAGCGGGGTGTGGTCCATCAGCGCGGTGTCTCCGGGCGGCCAGGCGCCGGCGCGCGTGAGCGCGGGCGCGCTCCTCGTCGTCCCGGCGATCCTGCCGAAGCTCGAGGCCCAGATCAAAGGCGGGCGCGCCGCGCCGGGTGGCACGCTCGACGTCGAGGTCGCGCTCACCGACGGCGCCGGTCGCGGGCTGCCCGGCGCCGTCTCCGCCGTCATGATCGACCGGAGCGGCGGCGGCTCCGTCGCCGGCCTCGAGGGCCTCGACACGCGCACGAAGCTCTGCGCCGACGCCGGCGGCGACAGTGAGCGCTGCGACGCGTTCGTCGGCGGTGACCCCGCGCTCGATCCCGTGCGCCGCGCGCTCCTCGGCGCCCGCGCCGCCGCGCTCCGCCCCGAGAACGATCCCGAAGGCCGCATGCGCGAGGAGCTGCGCGACGCGTTCCGCGCCGTCGTTCGCTCGCTCGAGGGCGCGGTGTTCGAGGCGTCGCGCACGCCCGAGCAGCTTCGCGACGTGCG
>JAYVXL010000053.1:0-8967 GCA_043785185.1 Myxococcales bacterium | reverse complement strand
CGAGGGGCGCGTCGGCGCGCGCGTCGGGGGCGAGCGCGCAGAGGACGAGCGCAGTGGCGATGGAGGGGAGGCGATGGGTTCCATGGGAAATCATGGCGATCGCCACTGCACGGGGCACGCCACGCCGCGCGCGCGCGGCGCCTCCGTGGCGCGTCGCGGGCTTCCGCGCGCGGACCGTGCAACCCCGTGCACAGGTGCGGATTCACACCACGCCAACGGGGCCGCGCGAAGCGGCGGACGCAGCGTCAGCGCCGGGTGATGACGAGATCTTTGCCGGAGCTTCGATCGCCGCTGCTGCTGCCGCGCAGCCCGACCGCGAGGCGCGCGCCTTCGGCGACCTCGGCGCGGCACGCCTTCGGCGGATCGGCGTCGACGGTGACCGTCACCGCCGCGCCCAGCCGCTCGACGTGCACGTGGCTCGCGCCGTCGGGCACGACGACGGGGCACGTGCCGCCGCCGATCTCGAGCTCGACGCCGGCTTCGTCCCGCAGCACGATGATCGGGGCTGGGCCGGTGAGGGTGAGATCGAGCGCGAACGCCGCGAACGTCGCGTCGGAGACGAACGCGCTCGCGCCGGTGTCGAGCAGGAGGCCGCGCGACGGATCGAAGGTCATCGGCCGCGCCGACGGCGAGACGAGCCGGTCGGGCGCCATGAAGACCGTCGAGTCGGCGAGCAGCGGGCCGCGCACCGAGTCGGTCGTGTACGGCCCGCGCGCGTCGAAGCGAAATCCGTAGAGCGCGGCGTGCCCGCCGGCGGAGGACAGCCACGCGGCGAGCCCGAGGTCGGGCGAGACGATGCCGTCGCGGTCGGGCCCGAGGCGCGAGTCGACGTCCGCCATCACGCCGAACTCGCCGCGCCACGGCTGCCAGCGCATCCACTTTTGCCCGGTGTAGAGGACGGGCGAGCCCGCCGTGCCCGGGAACAGCCGCACCGACGGGAGGACGCCGGCGATCGACGTCGCCGGATCGGCGATGCGGTCGGCGGAGATGACCCAAACGTTCTTGAAGTCCGGCGTGGGCGTCAGCATCGACAGCACCGCCAGCGCGCCGCCGCCGGGCAGCGCGACGAATCCCTGCACCTGCGCGGCGGGGAACGGCCGCGTCTGCTTGTGCGCGCGCGCGTCGGGCGACAGCCACTCGAGCGAGCCGACGGGGTTGCTCTGGTCGTCGAACCCGCCGGCGACGAGGATCTCGCCGCTGGCCAGGCGAAGGACGGTCGGCTTCACCCGCGGAACGTCCAGGTGCGTGAGCTCCGCGGTGCGCACGCGCCGCGTCTTCGGGTCGACGATCTCGAGCGAGCCGAGGACGCCGCGCGCGCCGGCGCCGCCCACCAGCAAGGTCTCGCCCGACGGCAGGACGATCGCGCCGTGCGAGGCGCGCCCCTCGCTGAGCAGGATCGGCGAGCCGTCGAAGTCGCTCCCGACGAAGACCTCCGCGGACGCGAGCAGCTCGCCGGTGTCCGGCCGCGCGCCGCCCGCGACGAGCGCCCCTTGCCCGAACGGCGTCACCGACGCGCGCGTCCGCGGGACGAGCAGATCGGACGACAGGCGCGTCACGACCCCGGTCGCCAGATCCGCCACGAACGACGCCGGCGTGGCCGAAGCGGCGCTGCCGCCCGCGACGAGGACGTGCCGCGCGTCGATCGCGCCGATGGCGGCGTCCGTCCGGTCGCGCAGCGCCTCGCTCGGCTGCGACAGCGGGCAGCCACCGTTGGAAGGCCAGAGGAGCACGTCCACGTCGCCGGTCGCGGCGACGTCGGCGCGCCCGCGCCAGAACACCGTGCCTGCGGCGTCGGCGGTGACGGCGACGCCGAGCTGCCGCGCGGCCGGGGGGATCGACGCGAGCGTGGCGCCGGACGGCTCGAGGAAAAGCTGCGCTCTCACCTC
This sequence comes from Myxococcales bacterium, assembly GCA_043785185.1. GTDB lineage: Bacteria > Myxococcota_A > Polyangia > Polyangiales > Polyangiaceae > JANYHK01. The sequence continues at coordinate 7,081 of JAYVXL010000053.1, read as the reverse complement.
GGACGAAGACCTCGGCTGAAAATCGCCGTCCGCGAAGAGAAGCGCGAACGGAGACGCGCCGACCGCGCACGCCGCCGGCGCGTGGAACGTCACCGCGCGCGAGGTCACGTCGACCTTCGGCGCGCACGCCGCCTCGAGCGCGCCGCACGCGACGACGAGCGCGGCGGCGAGGGCGGACGCGCGGTGAATGCGTGGCACGGCCGCATCCTACGTCAGGGGCGCGGCCCTCGGCGACGCGGTGAATGACCCGACGGCGGCGTGTAGGAGAAGGGCGCCAACAGAATTCGCCGAGGTTTAGGGGGTCTCTCCCTCGTATGCGATACTTCGAAGGCCGTGTTCCCGCAGGTCTTCGGCAAATACATCCTCGAGCGCGAGCTCTCGCGCGGGGGAATGGCGCGCGTGCTGCTCGCGACCCTCCGCGGGGCCGGCGGCTTCGAGAAGCGCCTCGTCGTGAAGCAGATCCGCGAGGAGCTCTGCTCCGACCAGCAGTTCGTCGCGCGCTTCGTCGAGGAGGCGAAGACGACGGTCGCCCTGAGCCACCCGAACATCGTTCCGGTCTACGAGCTCGGCGTCGAGATGGGCACGTACTTCTTGGCGATGGAGCTCGTCGACGGCGCCACCGTCCACGAGCTCCTCAAGGGAGGCGACGAAAAGCGCCGGCGGCTCACCGCCGAGCAAGGCGCGTACATCGGCGTCGAGGTCTGCCGCGCGCTCGACTACGCGCATCGGCGCATGCAGGTCGTCCACCGCGACATCACGCCGAGGAACGTGATGCTCGACGAGGAGGGGCAGGTCAAGGTCATCGACTTCGGCATCGCCGCGCCCGCGCGCGTCGCCGGTCACGAGGTCTTCGGCTCGCCGGGGCACATGCCGCCCGAGCAGATCGACGGCCACGAGCTCGGCCCGGCGACGGATCTGTTCGCCGTCGCCGTCCTCCTCATGGAGGCGTGGAGCGGCGTCGCGCCGTTCCGCCGCGCGACCGAGGCCGAGTGCGAGGAGGCCATGCGCGGCCCTCACCCGCGGCCGAGCGACGTCGACCCGCGTCTCCTCCCGCTCGACGACGTGATCCTCCGCGCGATGTCGCTCGATCCCGCGGCGCGACCGAAGGACGCCGACGAGCTCGGGCGCGCGCTCCGCAAATTCCTGCAGGGCATCGACGCGGCCGACGTCGCGCGCGATCTCGGCGCGCACGTGCGGTCCGTGCGCAAGACGCTCGCGAAGAAGCGCGCGAAGAAGGGGCAGCCCGGCCACGAGTGGAAGCCGTCGCAGCCGAGCATCGTCGAGATCGGGACCAAGACGTTCGCGGCGCGCGAGGAGGTCCGCGACTGGAAGAGCGAGCGGCCACCGCAGACGGCGACGTCGGACGGCGCGATCCTCGCGGTCTCGGCCGACGGACCGGCGACGCGGCAGATGCCGACGAGCGATCCGTCGGAGTCGGCGTCGACGGCGGACGAGTCGGGTCCGGAGACCGTCGCGACGCGGCCGCTCGAGACCCCTGTCGCCTCGCCGCGACGAACGAGCCTAGCGCCCACGCGGCGGAGCCGGACGCTGCTCGGCGTCGCGCTCGCCGTCGGGCTCGCCGGCGCCGTCGTCCTCGCGATCCGGGTGGGCACGCAGGCCAGGGACCGCGGCGGGCCATCGCAGGCCACGACGTCGTCCGCGACGTCGCCGTCGGCGGCGCCGATCGCGCCCGCGCCCTCCGCGCTGACCGTCGCGCCGCTCGTCCCTCCGAGCGCACCGCCCACGACGACGCCCGCCCCCACGACGCCGCTCACGACCGCGCCGGCGCCGTCGGCGGGCGCCGCGGCCTTCGGCAAGGCCCACCTGGCGCTGTTCGGCGATCCCGGTACGCTCGTCGCGATCGACGGCCGCGACCGCGGCGGCGTCCCGCTCGGCGACGTCGCGCTGGAGCCCGGCACGCACGACGTGCTCTTCACGTTCAAAGAGACGGGCGAGCGGCGCGGCGATCGCATCACCCTCGGGGCCGGCGAGAAGGTGCGACTGCGCGCGGACTTCACCGGCGCGGTGCCGACGATCCGCGTGGAGCGCTAGACCAGGCCGCGCGAGGCCGCATGATCCCGCCGGCGCGGGAATCGCGCCGGGCGGGCGGGCGTATTTCCACCATGCGCCGATGGATCCCCGCCGTGCTTCTCCCGCTCGCCCTCACCTTCGCCTCCGCGAGCCACGCGCTCGCACCCGGGGACCGCGCGCGCGGCTTCCGCGAAGGGGCGAACCACCACCTCGGCGACGACGGCTTCGCCGCGCTCTTCGGCCGCCTCCCCGGCCCCGGTGACGGCGAGGCGCTGCGCATGCACTCGCACTTCACGCACGCGCGTGAGTGGCTCGCGTCGCGCGCGCCGACGAGGCCCGAGCTCGCGGGGCGGCGCGCCGAGCTGCTCGGCTACCTCGACGAGTACATCGCGAAGGGCACGACGCCCGCGAACGCGCACGTCCCGTGGCGCACGCCGGTGTTCATCGACGACGCGGGGACGATCTGCGCCGTCGGTTACCTCATCGAGCGCTCCGCCGGTCGCGCGCTCGCGGAGAAGGTCGCGACGGAGCACCGCTACGCGGTCCTCGAGGACATCGCCGCCGCGATCCCGGCGGTGCGCGCGTGGGTGGAGGGCTCGGGCTTCACGCTCGAGGAGCTCGCGTCGGTGCAGCCCGGATACACGCCACCGGTCACGTGGAACGCCGCCGACCTCGTCGAGAGCCCGGTCGCGGGCGCGTCGGTCGAGCCCCTCGACGCGGAGACGTCGAAGGGCACGTGGAAGAGCACCTACCCCAGCGGCGCGCGCCTCGCGGAGGGGCCGTTCGTGGACAAGCGCCCGCACGGCACGTGGCGCTTCTATCACCCGAGCGGCAACCTCGCCGCGCAGGGGCGCTTCGAGCGCGGCGCGCGCGACGGCGTGTGGAGCTTCTTCCACGACACGGCCGACGGCAAGGAGCCCGTGCTCATGGCGACCGGCGCGTTCATGGGCGGCACGCTCATCGAGGAGTGGCGGCACTACGATCACGCGGGCAAGCTCGTCGCGCGCTCGCGCCCCGAGTCGCCGTGGCAATGGCGCGGCGCCGGCTACCTCGTCGCGACGACGCCGAAGCCGGGTCTTCGGCACTGGGTCCACCGCGGCAACGTCGCGGGCACGCGGCATCGCCTCGACTACCTGACGGACGGCACCGAGCAGGTCTACGCGCACGACGAAGAGGACGTGTACTACGACGCGGGCGGCCACAAGCTCGCGCGGGTCGGCGACACGGCGGGCGAATGGACGTCGAGCGACTGCAAGTGGAGCCGCCTCCGCCGCGCGTCGGCGAGCTCCGGTGACCTCGTGACGCTCGACGGCCTAGGCTTCGAAGGCGCGGAGACGTGCGACGCGCCGCGCGCCGTCCCCGCGGCGCGCGCGGTGCGGCTCGAGGCGATGCGCACGGCGCTCCACGAGGAGCGAGGCGAAGGGCGCGGCGCCGACGCCATGACCGCGACGCTGGCGTCGCTGGTCGCGCCGCCGAGCCTCGGGGATGCGCCGCGCGCGAAGCCGCCAAGCTCGGCCGTCGCCGCGCGCTAGACCTCTGGCCCGGCTCACGTCAAAACCGCGCGCGCAGCGGCGCGGCCCCGTTCCCATCTCGCAGCGCTTGCTCTAGGCTCGTCCACCCAACTTCGGAGGAGCCCGCCATGATCAAGATCGGTGAACACATCCCGGACGCCACGCTCAGCGAGTCCACGGACTTCGGCGAGGCGTGCCCCACCGCGCCCAAGAACGTGTCCGTCGCCGAGGCCGTCAAGGGCAAGAAGATCGTCCTCTTCGCGGTCCCTGGCGCGTACACGCCGACGTGCTCGGAGCAGCACGTCCCCGGCTTTCTCAAGCACCTGCCCGCGCTCAAGGCCAAGGGCGTCGACGAGGTGTGGTGCGTCTCGGTCAACGACGGCTTCGTCATGGCGGCGTGGGGCAAGGGGCAACACGCGATCGGAAAGATCCGCATGCTCGGCGACGGCAGCGGCGATTTCACGAAGAAGCTCGGCCTCGAGCTCGATCTCACCAAAGCGGGCATGGGCGTCCGCAGCCAGCGCTACTCGATGCTCCTCGACAACGGCGTCGTGAAGCAGCTGAACGTCGAGAGCGGCAAGTTCGACGTGAGCAGCGCCGAGACGATGCTGAAGCAGCTCGGCTGAGACCGCTCGCCGTCCTGCGCCTCACGGTGCCGCGCGCGCGCGCTCCCCGATAGCGCCGCGCGCGCCCCCGCGTTTTTCCCCTGCCGCGGCGGGAAATCGGGGCTAAGACCATGCCCACGATGCCCGATTTTCTCGATCTCTCCCGCCACTTCACCCCCGAGGAGCGCGAAGTGCAGCGCACCGTGCGCGCGTTCGTCGACGCGCGCGTGCTGCCCGGCATCGCCGACCACTTCGAGAAGGGGACGTTCCCGACCGAGCTCATCCCCGAGATCGCCGCCCTCGGGCTCCTCGGCTGCAACCTGAAGGGGTACGGCTGCGCGGGGCTCAGCGAAATCGGCTACGGCCTCGCGATGCAGGAGCTCGAACGCGGCGACTCCGGCATCCGCTCCTTCGCGAGCGTTCAGGGCGGCCTCGTCATGTATCCGATCCACGCGTTCGGGTCGGACGCGCAGAAGGAGCGGTACCTCCCGAAGATGGCCAAGGGCGAGCTCATCGGCTGCTTCGGCCTGACCGAGCCGGACTGGGGGTCGAACCCGAGCGGCATGCGCACCGTCGCGAAGGACGACGGCGACGCCTATGTGCTGAACGGCACCAAGCGCTGGATCACGAACGGCAACCTCGCCCACGTCGCGCTCGTCTGGGCGAAGCTCGGCGGCGTAGACGGTCAGGTGCACGGCTTCCTCGTGCCGACCGACACGAAGGGCTTCGAGGCGCGCCCGATCCACAAAAAGATGAGCCTGCGCGCGAGCGTCACGAGCGAGCTCATCCTCGAGGACGTGCGCGTCAAGAAGGACGCGCTCCTGCCCGGCGTGAAGGGCATGAAGGGCCCGCTGTCGTGCCTCACGGCCGCGCGGTTCGGCATCGCGTGGGGCGTCATCGGCGCGATGCACGCGTGCTTCGACTGCGCCGTCGACTACGCGAAGCACCGCGTCCAGTTCGCGGGCAAGCCCATCGCGGCGCACCAGCTCGTGCAGGCAAAATTCGCGGAGATGCTCACGCAGATCACCACCGCCCAGCTCTACGCCGTCGAGGTCGCGCGCCACAAGGAGGCGGGGACGCTCCGGCCCCAGCACGTCAGCATGATCAAGCGGAACAACGTGCGCTCCGCGCTCGAGATCGCGCGCACGTGCCGCGACATCCTCGGCGGCAACGGCATCACGCTCGAGTATCCGATCATGCGCCACCTCATGAACCTCGAGACCGTGTCGACGTACGAGGGCACGCACGACGTGCACACGCTGATCCTCGGCCAGGACGTGACCGGGATCAGCGCGTTCGAGTGAAGCGGAGGTGGAAGGGGCGCAGGCTTACTGCGCGGTGGTGATGCCCTTGCACGTGGAGTCGATCGTGACGCGCTTGGTCGTCGCTGTGACCTTTGCGCTCGCGAGGCCGTTCTCCTTGTCGTCGATGATCCAGATCGTGAGCGTGCCGTCGGCGTTGCGACCCTGGCTCGACGTGGAGTTGCTGCTGACGCTCGACTTGGTGCCGCTGCCGAACTTCGGTTTGTCGCCGTAGAACACTTCGACGGTCTTGGCGCAGTCGCTGTGGACCTCGACGGTCGTGGGGACGCTCGCGGCGGACTTCGCAGGCGTCGTCGCCGGGGTCGCGTCCTTCGACTGCAGCACGCTCGGCGTCGTCGGCGCGCTCGGGACGGCGGCGTTGGTCGTGCGTGAGACCATCGCGTTGGGATCCGGCGGGGGCTTGATGCCCAGCGTCGAGCAGCCGGTGGCGAGGGCGACGAAAGCGGCGAGCGAGGCGAGCGTCAGGGATTTCATGGTGGATCCTAGGGTTTCCGGGCTCGGCGTTCCCGAGATCGGCGCTGATGCTACGCGCGGAGCGGCGAGATCTCCCCAGGAGGCGCCGCCCGCCCCAAAGGTCCGCGCGAATCACGCCTGGTGCGTCTTGGCGAGCGCGCCGGTCTGACGGAGCGCCTCGAACAGCGCGATGCCCGCCGCGTTGGCGAGGTTGAGCGAGCGCACCGCGCCCAGCGTCGGGATGCCCACGACGCGATCGGCGTGCGCGTCCAAGAGCTCGGTCGGCAACCCGACGCTCTCGCGCCCGAACACGAGCGCGTCGCCCGGCGCGAACGCCGCGTCGAGATAACTCTTCGTCGCGATGGCGCTGAACAGGTGGAGCTTCCCGCCCGGCGACTCCTTCTGGAACGCGTGCAGGAAGTGGGCGAAGTCCACGTGCTGCCGCACGTCGACGAGGTGCCAGTAATCGACGCCGGCGCGCCGCACGCTGCGCTCGTCGATGCGAAAGCCGAGCGTGCCGACGAGGTGCAGCGGCGACGCCGACGCCGCGGTGAGGCGCGCGATGTTGCCAGTGTTCGGGGGGATCTCGGGCTCGACGAGCACGACGTGGATCGGCACGCCGAGCGGTGTGGCGCGCAGGCGCGGCGCGTTGCCGTGCGGCGTGCTCACGCGCCGCGCTCCGCGCGCCACGCCGCGCGAGCCTCGCCGTCTACGCAAGTCAACGAAAGAACATCCTTCTCCGCGGCGGCCCGGGTGCTCACTTACCTTGACGCGACTCCGGCGGCGAACGTAGCCTCGCGCATGGTGGCGTGCAATCTCGCGCGCCCGCATTTTTCCCGACTCGGAGCCTCGCTTGCGGACGATCTCAGGCGTCCTACTCGCATCGACCCTTCTCGCCGCGCTCCTGACGGTGGAGCGCGCGCACGCCGCCGGAATGGACCCGACGCCGGAGCGCTTGGTGCTGCAGCCGGGCGGCATCCCCGCGGGCAACACGTGTCAAGCCATCGCCAGCGATCCGCAGGGCTTCGTCAACGCGAACCCCGGCCGCTCGCCGAACGCGTACGCGTGCCGCCCCGACAACATCGCGTTCGCGAACATGGTGAGCGAGCTCGGCTTCGCGATCGCGCCGACCGCGTTCCACCCGGCGCGCACGACGGGC
>JAYVXL010000052.1:0-8972 GCA_043785185.1 Myxococcales bacterium | reverse complement strand
GCGCCGCGTCGGCGACGGTCGTGATCGCGGCGGGGAGCTTGCGATCGTAGGCCGAGACGCCGTGCGCGAGCGCCTCGAGGCCGGTCAGCATCGACGCCGTCGCGCCGGCGGGCACGGTGGTCGTCGCGCGCTGCGCGTCGAACGTGACGCCGTTCGCGGCGAGCGACGCGAGCTCCGGCAGCGCGCGCGCCCCGCCGTAGAGCGCGAGCCCGCGCGGTGACACGGCGCCGAGCACGACGAGGACGACGCCGCGGCCGGGCGGCAGCGTGCGCGGCTTGGGCGACTCGGTCGCGCCGAGCACCCGCGGCTCGGCGAAGTGGATGCGGCCTCCCTTCGTGACGCTCTTGGCGACGAGCGCGATCGCGCCGACCGCGCCGCCCGCCTTGCCGCCGCCGAGATCGCCGAGCGGCACGCGCACCCTCCGCCACGCGCTCGCGTCGGAGGGCCCGAGGCGCACGCTCCCCAGCGTCGCCATTGGCATGCGGTCGCGCAAGAGGCGAATCTCCAGCTCGCCATCCGTCGCGCTGCCGAGCGCCACGCTCACCTCGACCTGACCGCCGCTCGGCAGGACGCCGCTGCACCGCGCGTAGCCGGGCGCGCGGAGCGAGAGCGCGCGCTTCGGGACGCCGCCGACCGTCGCGCTCACGATCACGTTCTGGCGCGTCGGTGGCGAGTACGCGCCCTCCGCGGGCGCCGCGCCGAGGTGTACCCAGTCGACCTCCGCGACCTCGTCGGTGCTGCCCCGCGGGACGCCGTTGAAGCGGAGCGTGAGCTGGTTGGTGCCAAGGACGAGCGCGTCGGCGTCGAGCTTCACCGTCTCGATGCGCGCCTCGCCCTTCGTGAGCGGCATCGTGCCGACCGGCTTGTCGTTCACGTTCACCGTGACGCTGCGCGCGCTGCCGCCGCGCACGCGCGCCATCACCACGGCGTCGCGCGCCGGGTCGGGCAGCGCGTCGAGCACCGTCGAAAGGGACAGCGACTTGGCCGTCACGCGCACCCAGGTCGCGCCGTCGCGCTCGATCGACGCGGGCCGCGCGGCGCGCATGCGCGGCCCGAGCGCCGCGCGCGCCGTGCGGTCGCCGAGATCGATGAGCGGTCCGTCGTGCCCGAGCGTGCAGTCGTCGAAGCCCGCGAGCAGATCCATCACCGGCGCGGGCGTCGCGCTGGGCGGCGGCGGTGCTGGCGCGGTCGTCGCCGCCGGTCCTCCGCCTTTGTTCGGCGGGGCGCGCTTTGGGCAGCCCGCGCTCGAGAGGATCGCGAGCGCGAGCAGCGCCTTGCCGGCGCTCCTCGGTGTCACGGCGTCTCGGGGAAATCGAGCCGGGTCGCGCGGCCAGCGCGGACCTCGACGTTGCGCGGCGCGGCGCTGCCGACGACGAGCTCGTGGCTCCCCGCCTTGAGCGCGACGCTCAGCTTCGGCCCGCGTCCGCGCGCCGCGCCGTCGACCTTGATGGCCGCCTCTTCGGGCATCGAAAGGACGAGCATGCCTTCGCCGGCCGCGGGCGCGGCGCCCGCCGGCAGGTCGACGAAGCTCGGTTCGACGGCGCGCGCCGGGAGCGCGGCGTTCGTGACGTTCGGCGCGTGCCCGCTCGTCGGCTCCGGCGGCGTCGCCGAGCTCGCGTGCAGCGCGGCCCACACGATGACCGCGCCGCCGGCGATCGCCGCCGCGTACGTGAAGCGCGCGCGGCCCGGCGCCTTGGGTCCGTCCGCGACGACCGACGCGAGCGGCGTGCGCTCGCTCTTCTCGGGCTCGGCCTTCATTGCCGCCGAAGCCGCCGCCGGCGCGCGGCCCGACGCGTCGCCTTCGAACAGCCGCGCGGGCAAGGACGGCTCGATCGTGACGGGGATCGAGACATCCCTCATGACCGGCACCGAGAGCTCACGCGGCAGCTCGTTCGGCTCCACGTACGCGTGCTCGACGTCGGTGCGTTCCGCGATCTCCGCGAGGGTGAGCGACGCGCGAAACGCGGGCGGCTCGGCGGACGCCGCCTCGGCGCTCGGTGCCTGCCCCTCCGGCGGGCTCGAGCGCACCTTCAGGCGCGACGGCTCGACGATCGGCGGCGGCGTCGTCGAGATCGCGCGCGACCCGCCCGGGTTCGGGGAGCGATCGCTGATCTCGCGCATCACCGCGTCGGCGAGCGACGAAGGCGCGCGCGCCGGCCGGCCGGAGCCCGCGCGGCTCGAGACCGGCGGCGGCGGCTGCGACGGCGGCGCCTCGCCGGGGACGCCCATCACTGCGCGCGTGCGCGTGACCGCCTGCGCGAGCAAGTCCGAGGCCTGCGGCCCGAAGACGCCGACGACCGCGCCGCGGGCGGCGAGATCGGCGAGCACGTCCTCGAGGAGCGACGGGCTGGTCATGCCCGCGAGCATCAGCTCGCGCGGCGACGTGCCCTCCTGGAGCGCGAGGATGAGCGTGCGCGTCGGCTCCGGCGTCGCGCGGAGATAGCCGTCGAGCACCGTCTCGTCGAGGACGACGCGCTCGACCGTCATGATGCGCGCGCCCGTCGTGGCGTACGCGGCGCCGCGCGCTTGCGCGATCGCCGGCGCGAGCTGCTCGCCCAGCGTGCCCACGAGCTCGCCCGCGACGACCGCGTCGCTGTCGGACACGGTGAAGCGGCCGGCGGAGACGCCGAGCATCGCGGACAGGACGAGCGGACCGCGCTGGAAGCCGCCGTCCCCGGAGGTGCGCGTCACGCGCTTGGGCGCGCCGCCGCGGAGCTCGACCTCGTAGAGGAACGTCGCGTCGCGCACGCTGAGACGCGCGTTCGGGCGGATGGTCGACACCAGCGTGAGCAGCGAGCGGATGGTGAGGCCGTCGAGGCGCCCGCGCACCTCGCCGTTCGACTTGATCCGCGCCTCGACGCGCGCGCGCGGCCTCAGCACCTCGCGGACGCGCGCCACGATCGCGCGCGAGTCGCTCTCCTTGCGGAGGTACGCGGCGGCGCTCGCGCCGAGCTCGCGCACGCGCTGCAGGAGATCCTCCTTCCACGAGAGCAGCACCACCGGCGTGTCGCGGAGTGCCAGATCGCGCTTGAGCGCGCGGCAGAGCGCGAAGCCGTCGAGCCCCGGCATGAGGATGTCGCTCACGACGAGCTCGGGCGAGTGCTCGTAGCAGAGCTCGAGGGCCCTGCTCCCGTCGAGCGCCTCGAAGACCTGGCAGCCGGCGGTGCGCAAGAGGTCCGCGATGAACCACGTCACGCCGGGATCGTCGTCGGCGATGACGACCTTGCGGCCCGTGAGGCGCACGTCGGCGGCGGGGCCGCGCACGCGGGCGGCGGCGCGGTCGCCGCGCGCGACGTCGCTCGACAGCATCGGCGCGAGCGCGATGGAACCCTCCGGCCCGCGGCTGCCGAAGCGGATGGCGCCGTCGGTGCGGCTGGCGATGACCTCGCGGACGCGGGCGATCGCCCCCCAGATGGCGCCGAGCACTTCGGTGCCCTCGCCCAGCGGCACGCGCACGCCGCGGCCGGCGCGGTCGACGCTGCCGACGAGCGCCTCGCGCACTTCGCTCGCGAGCCTCTCGCCGAGCTGTTCGAGCGTCGGCTCGCCGAGCGAGACGCGCGTGGTGCGACCCTCGCGCGACGCGATCGCTTCGTCGCACGTCGCGCGCAGCGACTCGGGAGAGATGGGCTTCGGAATCGTCTTGTTCACGCCGAGCGCGACGAAGCGCGCCGCTTGCTCCGAAGACGCGAACGTCCCGACGACGAGGATCGGCACCGCCTCGGTGAGCGGGTCGTCGAGCAACGCCTCGACGAGGTCGAGCGAAGCCGGCACGTCGGCGTCGACGACGACGACGTCGGGCGCGAGCGAGCGCGCGAGGCCGAGGCCCGCCTGCACGTGCTCGGTGCGCTCGACCTCGAACGTCGCGCCGTCGTACGCCTCGTCGGTGAGCGCCTCGGCGAGCATCTCGCTGCCGAAGAGGAGACACGAGCGCGTGAGCGCAGGGAACGACGCACCGGACGGCGGCGCCGAGATCGGCCGCGCCGCCGGAGCGGCGAGGGAAGAGGCGGCCGACGCCGCGGCGACATTCGGCGCGTCGGCCGCCCTCGGCGTCTCGCCCCAGGCGAGCGCCGGGAGATCGTCGAGCACCTGCGCCAGCTCCGCGACGTCCGCTGCCGCGATGACGGCCGGCTGGTCGGCCTTGCCGGCCTGGCTCACGCGCTCGAGCAGCGCGTCGGCCTCGTCGAGCGTCCGCGCCATCACGTCGAAGCGCATCATCTTCGCGGCGACGCCGAGCCCGTGCAGCCGGCGCCGCAGCTCGTCACGCGGCTCGGGGTCGGCGGCGCGCGCTTCGACGGCGTTCAAGATCTCGCGCGCCTGCTCGACCTTGCGGCCGAGCGAGGCGACGAAATCCGCCTGCGCGCCTCCGAGCTGCCCGCTGCGGTTCTCCCCTTGATCCTTCGCGTCGCGACGGTCGGTCATGGCCACTCCAGCCTCGGCCGTAGCATGGTCCGTCGCCTCCGGGCTAGTTTGCGGTATCCTCGCGGGCGACGGGGCGGCGGCCGCGGGGGGCCGGCGCCGCGTCGCGGGGAAGCGCCATGACCGAGAACGACGACCTCCTCCTCCGCCCCGCCCGCGACGAGGACACCGACCGCCTCCTCGAGATCCACGCGAGCGTCTTCCCCGACCCGCGCGGCGAGGTCGAGCGTCGGCGCAATTTCCACCACAACTCGCTCGGCGGCGTCGCGGACCTGCACGTCGTCGAGCTCCACGGCCGCGTCCTCGCGCACGCGTTCCTGTTCCCGCTCGAAATCTGGCTCGGCGGGCGGCCGGTGCCCGCCGGCGGCGTGGCGAGCGTGGGCGTCGCCCCCGAGGCGCGGGGCCGCCGCATCGCGACCCGGCTGCTCTCGCACCTGCACGACCTGGCGCACGCGCGCGGGGACGCGTTCACCGTCCTCTACCCCTTCCGCCAGGGCTTCTACCTCCGCCACGGCTATGCGGCGGTGACACCGTCGCGGCGCCTCACGCTCACGCCGCGCGCGATCCCCCGCGCGTGGGGGCTCCCATCGCCGGGCATCGTCGTGCGCGCGATCGAGGCCGGCGATCGCGAGGCGATCGAGCGCGCCTACCAGCGGGCGGCCGCGCGGGCGACGGGCTGGATCACGCGGCCGCCGCGCCTCTGGGACGCGCGCCTCCTCGACGAGCGCCGTCGCTGGTTCGTCGCCGCGCGCGGCGGCGGCGTCGTCGGCTACGTGTCGTGGAGCCTCTCGCAGGCCGCGGCGCACGGCGCCGTGGTCCTCCGCGTGTTCGATCTCGTCGCCGACGACGACGAAGTCCGCCGTGCGCTCCTCGGCCTCGTCGGCGCGCAGCGCGATCAAGTGCGCGCCGTCGAGCTCGAGATCGACGACGCCGACCCGCTCCCCCGCGCGCTCGAAGACGCCGACGACGGCATCTTCGGCACACCCGACGTCGAGCACGCGCTCGGCGTGCTCGTCGGCGGCCCGCTGGTGCGCGCCGTCGACACGTCCCGCGCGCTCTTGGCGCGCGGCTACGCGAGCGACGGCACGCTCGATCTCGACATCGACGGCGAGCGGACGCGCCTCGAGGTCCACGCCGGGCAGGCGAGCCTCACCTCGTCGCACAGCGCGGTCGGCGCGCTCTTCATGGAGCGGGCCGCGTTCGCCGCGATCGTCTGCGGCGCGCTGTCGCCGAGCGCCGCGGCGCGCATCGGGTGGCTCCGCGCGCCCGATCCCGGTACGTTGCGCGCCGCCGACGCCCTCTTCGCGATGCCCCCCTTCTTCGCCATCGACCCCTTCTGAGATGCCGCTCGACCCTGAGCTCGATACCAGGCCCGGCCCGCCCGGCGCGGCCATGACCCGGCTGGGGACGCTCCTCGGCGCGGCGTCGCTCGCGGCGCTCGCGGCGTCGGTGCCGGCCGCCGGACGCGTCGCGCGCGACGCCGACGGGCGCTTCGGCGTCACCGGCACGTGGCTGGCCCTCGCCGCCGCGGCGGCCGTTCCGATGATCCTGGCGGTCGCCGTTCTCCGAGGCGCGCGCCGCGGCGCGGCGTCCTTCGGGGGCGATGGGGCGACCCCCCGCGCGCTCGGCCTCGCGATCTGGCTGCTCGCGACGACGCTCGCGCTGCTCGTCTTCGGCGCGGCGCTCCGCGCGACGACGCACCACCACGCGCTCGCCGGCGCGACGTTCGCCGCCCTTGGCGTGGCGGCGGCCCTGGGCCTTGGCGCCGCGTCGTCCCGCCTCGTCGCGATCGTGTCCGCCTTCAGCCCGCTCGCGCAACGCGCGGCGCTCGGCCTCGTCGCGGCCGCGCTGCTCGCCGCGCTCCTCGCGCTGTCGTTCAAGGTCGGCCGCATCGCGCCGGCCGCCGTCTCGCTCCTCGTCGACGTGCTCGCCGCGTTCATCGCGGCGGGCCTCCTCTCGGGCCCCGCGCTCGCCCGCTCGCGCGTCCTCGCCGCGCTCGGCCCACCTCTCGCGGTCGCTCTGCTGGTTCTGGGGCTCGGTGTGTTGCGGACGACGCCGAAGCTCCCCGCGGCGACACGCACGCGCGCCCCACTGCTGGCGTGGCCGGTCGAATGCACGGCTCAGCTCGTCCGTAAGCGTTGACGCGGCCCCGTCCGTCCTTATCTTCGCAGCGTCACATGTACAACCTGCACCCCTCGTCGGCCCTGCCCGCCAACCCGTCGGCCTCGACGCTCGGCTATTTGCGGCGCGTCTACCTCTATTTCGCGGGCGGCGTAGGCGCCGCGATCGCCGGCGCGCTGGTGGCGCTCTACGCCGGCGAGCCGGTCCCCGTCGGCGAAGGGGTCTCGGTTCCGCCGGTCGTCGCGTTTGCGATCCAGCACTGGATCATCGGGCTCATCGTCTATTTCGGCGCCTTCATGGCGGCCTCGGCGCTGCGGCGCCGGCCTGGCGTCAACGTCGCGGCGCTGGGCGCGTACACGTTCGTCACCGGCCTCTTCCTCGCGCCGTCGCTCTTTTTTGCGCAGCTGATGGCGTCGCACGGCCAGACGCTCGACGCGAGCCCGGTGCGGGACGCGTTCTTGCTGACGGGCGCCGCGTTCACGGGCCTGTCGGGCTATGTCCTCATCTCGCGCAAAGACTTCTCGTTCCTCGGCGCGGCGCTCTCGATGGGCGTGTGGGTCATCCTCGGCGCGATGATCCTCGGCATGTTCGTCCACTCGGCGACGTTCAGCCTCGCCATCGCGTCGGTGGGCGTTCTCCTCTTCTGCGGGTACATCCTCTACGATACGTCGCGCATTCTTCGCGAGCGGGACGACGACGCGGTCGGCGCAGCGCTCCGCCTGTTTCTGGACGTCGTGAACTTGTTCGTCTTCCTCCTGCGCATCCTGTCGTCGCAGCGCGATCGCTGAGCGAATGCGCCGCCTCGCCATTCGCGCGGTCTTGGCCGGCGCATGCGCCTTTGCGGCCGCGCCGGGCGCGCGCGCGGGCACGCCGTCGGTGGACGCGGGCGCGCCGGTCTCGCGTGCCCGCGGTCTCGCGCTCCTCGCGCGCGCGGGCAACGCCGACGCGTGGACGCTCGCGCGCGGCATTTACGCGCGCCCGGCGCTCCGCCCCTCCGAGATCGACGACGCGCACGCGCGCGTCCTCGCCGGCGAGCCGCCGGCCGAAGCTGCGCCGAAGGACCTGACCGACTTGGCCGAGACGTGCGCCGCGATCAAGGGCGACGACGCCCCATCGCGCGCGCTCCTCGCGTCGCTCGCAACGACCTTCCATGTTCGCGGCATCGTAGTCTTCGTGACCTCGTCGGACCTCCCACCCTACGCGCGCCTCTTCCTCGCAGAGACGGGCGCGTTCGACGCCGCGCGTTACGTCGCCGAGCGCGCGGACGGCGGCGACGCGGACTGGAGCGCGGCGATCGCGTCGCTCGATCGCACCTACGGTGTGGTGACCGCACCTTCGTCGCCGCGCGCCGAGTGGGCCGCCGCGCCCACGCTCGCGACCCGCGACGTTCCTGCGGGCAAGGAGACCGGCGGCTCGCGCCCGTTCTACGCGTCGCCGTGGTTCTGGGGCGCGATCGGCGCGGCGGCGCTCGGCGGGACGGCTCTGTACTTCGCGACGCGGGACAACAGCCCTTCCTCGATCCATCTTCAATTGCAGGTCCCCAAGTGATCCCGCGGCTCAAAGCTCAGCTTTCGCGCCTCGTGGCGCTGCTGGCGCTCGCGCTCTTCGCGGCCGTCACCCTCGCCGCGCCGGTGCTTGCGCGCGCCGACGAGCCGGTCCTCGCGCCGCCGCGCGACGTGCCGCTCGTGCTTCGGCCGGAGACGCTCAAGATCCCCGCCGTGCCGGCGACGTACCAGCAAAAGGACCTCGGCTGGATCAAGTTCGCGTACGTGCCGAGCGCGCACGAGCGTGTCGCGCCGCTCATCCGCGACGCGGAGGAGATCAAGGCCCGTCTGACCGACGAGCTCGGCCAACCGGTGCTCACGGGCGTCGAGGTCCGCATCGCGCGCACGCCGGAGGAGATGGCGACGCTCGCGCCCGAGGGCGCTCCGCCCCCGCCGTACGGCAGCGGCGTCGCGTACCTTCAGCTGCACCTCGTGCTCCTCACGCTCACCGCGCCCGCGTCGAACGAGGGGGTCGACCTCGACGAGGTCTTCCGCCACGAGCTCACGCACGTCGCGCTCGAAGACGCGGTGGCCGGCCGCCACGTGCCGCGCTGGTTCAACGAGGGGCTGGCGATTTACGAGTCGCAAGAGAACCCGTGGGCGCGCACCAAGAGCCTCGCCGACGCGACGCTCTCGGGCACGCTCCTTCCGCTCGCGGACATCGACAAGAGCTTTCCGGACGGCGGCTACGAGGTCAGCGTCGCTTACGCCGAGTCCGCCGATTTCGTCCGGTTCATGATGAGAAAGAGCGACCACGAGCGCTTCACGCGCATGATCGACCGCGTGCGCGGCGGGCAAGCGTTCGACCGCGCCGTCGCCGACTCCTACTCGAGCGATCTCCGAAAAATGGAGTTCCAGTGGAAAGAGGAGCTCGGTCGCCGCTTCACGTAC
>JAYVXL010000051.1:0-8985 GCA_043785185.1 Myxococcales bacterium | reverse complement strand
CCGGCGGCGGCGGCTACGGCGGGCCTCCGCCCGGCGGCGGCGGCTATGGCGGTCCTCCCGCAGGCGGCGGCGGCGGGTACGGACCTCCGGCCGGTGGCGGCGGCTACGGCGGGCCTCCCGGCGGCGGCTACGGGCCTCCCGGCGGCGGCTACGGCGGCCCGCCGGGCTTCGGCCCCCCGGGCGGCGGCTTCCCTCCCCCGGGCGGCCCGATGATGCCCGGCGCCGGCGGCGACGTGAACACCACGCTGCCGCTCGTCCTCAACATCGTCGCGATGATCTTCTGCTGCGGCCTCGGCACGATCGTGGGCATCATCGGCCTCGTCTTCGCCGTCCAGGCCGGCGGCGCAAAGAACACCGGCGACCTGGAGACGGCGCGCGGCAAGGCCAAGACGTCGCTCATCCTCGCGATCGTCGCGTTCGGGCTCGGCCTCCTCGGCGGCGTGATCAGCTTGGTTCTCCGCAACATGAACTGACGCGGCGCGCGCGCCTCACGGCGTCGTCGTGCAGGTCATCGTCTGCCGGAGCTCGATGCCGGGGGCGATCGCCACGCGCGCCGCTTCGGGCACGCCCGTGAAGCGCGCGACGAGCCACGTCTCGATCTGCGCGTCGACCGGCGTAGTCGTCCCGCGCGCCCCCCGCTCGCGCGGCGCGTCCCGCACGGCGACCCTGACGTCGCTGTCGGTGATGCGGACCTCGACGGCCTCGAGGCACACCCTCGCCGCGCTCCAGCGCACGCGCGCGAACATCGGCGCGTCCTCCTCGGCGCGCGCGTCGCCGGCGAGCCGCAGCCACGGACGGAGCACGGCGAGCGTCGCGCGAAAGCCCGAGGCATCGGCGCGGCACGCGGGCGAGTCCGCGGTCTCGAGCGTGGACCACGGCGCGAGCGCGCTCGGCGGCGCGCCGGGCAGCATGAGCACGGCCGGGTCGAAGGCGCTCGGGGGCTCGCCGCCGCTCGGCGTGCGGAGCGTCGCGATCTCGCCGCGCAGGCCGATCGCGACGGCGTCCGCGTTCGCGGGGTAGAGGCCCGCGCGCGGCGGCGCGGCGACCTCGAACAGATCCGACGCGCCCGACGGTCCGACCTTGAAGACGAGCCCCTTGCCCGACGGATCGACCTCGAGCAGCGCGTACTCGTCCTTGCCCAGCTGCGCGGCGGACAGCACGACCGCGTCGTCGCTCGGTCGCACGCGGAGCGCGACGCGGCCCAGCGACGGCGCGCCGCCGCGGAGGACGGCGAGGAGGCCGAGCGGGCTCGACGCGACGAGCTCGCCCGGCGCCGTCGGGTCGAGCGGCGTGACGAGCGCGACGGCCGCGAGCGCGGTCGTGTCCTCGCGCAGGACGTCGGCGGCGCGCTGTCCGGTCACGCGCCCGGCGGCGAGGGCGTCGGAGGTGCCGATCTGGGCGCCGCGCACCGCCGCCTTCGGGTCGAACGGCAGCACGAACGAGAGCGCGCGACGCAAGGCGAGAGGGTCCTTGTTCGGCGCGAGCGCGACGAAGCGGTCTTCGCCCGCGGCCTCGGTCTGGGGGCCGTGGACGACGAGGCGCGGCGCCGCGTAGTCGGTGTCGCGCGCGTCGGTGCCGCCGTGCGGGGGGACGAGCGCGGCCCGTGAGAGCGCAGTGCGCAGGACCTCGGACGTGCCGTTCTCGCGGCTCACGGGGAGCGTCGCCGCGCCGAGGCCGAGGTCCTCGGGGCTCGCGCTCGCGCGGGCGACGGCGGTGAGGCGCGCCTCGCCGACGCGGCGGCACCCGAGCGCGGGGAGCGGCGCGCGCGCGAGGCGCTCGGGCGGCGCCGCGACGACCGGCGCCGCCACCGGCGCGGGCGGCACCTCGGGCCAACCGACGCGGTACCACGCGCCGAGATCGCAGCCGACCGACGAGCAGAGCCGCGGCTCCGCGCCGCGGCCCGCCGGCGACGTCGGCGGCGCGGCGATCTCCGCCCAGCTCGCGCCGCGGTCGACCGTCTGCCAGAAGCGCCCCTCGCGCGTCCGCGCAAGCGCGTAGCGCGCGTACGTCGCCACGCGATCGAACGTGAACGGCGAGACGGAGATGACCCCCTCGGGCGACACGTCGATCGCCGCGCCGCTCTCCGTCCAGCCGGCGAGCCCGCCGCCCGGCGTCGCGCTCCAGGTGCGGTCGACGACGCGCCCGACGTGCGCGCCGCGGCCGCCGGTGAACGCGCTCCGCACGTTGCTCGTGAGCATGTCGGCGCGCCATGCGCGGAGCTCGCCGGTTCGCGCGTCGACGAGCGCGGGCTGCGCGCCCGCCACGAAGCCGAACACCGCGCCGTCGGCGCGCGGGATCCAGCGCACGACGTCGAGCGGCGCGCCCGCGTCGGCCGCGAGCCCCTCGACGTCGAGCTCCTGCCAGGCGCCGCCGGCCATGCGCACGCACACGACCCCGCGCGAGGCCTTTGCGCGCGCGCACGGGCCGCCGAACGCGAGCGCGCCGTCGTCGCTCGCGTACAGCTGCCCCGGCGCGGCGAACGTCTGCTCGACGACCGGCGCCTTGTCCCCGCCGCTGCGCGTGGCGACGAACGCCCCCTGCCCGCCCGCGCGCGTGCACGCGAAGAGCACGTCGCCGTCGGCCTTGATCGCCTCGCACGTCGCGTCCGGCGGGAGGCGCCCCGGGAGCACGCTCAAGAGCTCGCCGGTCGCCGTGTCGACGCGCACGACGTCGCCGTCGCTCACGAGGAGCGCGCTCCTCTCCGATTGGACGGCGCCGAGGCGGATCGCGCGCCGCAGCACCGGCTCGTCGCTCCGCCAGCGCGCGTCGCGCGGGCGGAGCTCGGGGGGCTTCACCGCCGGCGCGCGATCGAAGGCGACGAGGCGCCCGTCGTCGACCCGCCACGCCGGGCCGCCGGCCTCGACGATCCACACGGCGTCTTCGAGGACGACGACGCGGTCTGCGCGTCCGCGAATCTGCGCGGTCGCGTCCGTCCACTTTTCGCCGCCGTCGGTCGAGACGAGGACGCCGCCCGCGTCGGTGAGCGCCGCCGCACGCCCGGGGAGGGCGGCGACGTCCGCGAGGCCGAGCGGCGCGATCGCGACGCGCTTGCCCGACGGCAGCTCGAGCGCCCACCGCTCGCCGTTCGACGCGCGCACGAGCAGGAACTTCGGACCGAACGCGACGCGCTCGATCGGCGAAGGCAAGGTCAAGATCGAGCGGAGCGCGCCGTCGAACGTGTCACTCGCGTAGAGCGCGCTCGTGCTGCGGAAGAGGAAGCCCCCGCCGAGCCACCGCGGCACGCGCTCGGCCGCGAGGAGCGGAGGGTCCGCGAGCTCACGCGCGGCGCGCAGACCGCCCGCGGTCGATACCACGCGGAGGCCGTCCTGGACCGCGCCGACGACGTCTGCGCGGTCCAGCGGGATGGGCAGGAGCGCCCGCCCGGCGAGCTCGCCGAGCACGTACGACGGCGGCGGGGGCGGCGCATCTTGCGGCGGCGCGCCCGCGTCGCTCGCGCGCGCAGGGGCGACCGTCGCGCCGCGCGTCTCGGCGGCCCCGCACGCCTGCGCGGCCAGCGCCGCGAGCGCGAGCGCTCCCCTCAGCCCTGCGCGAGCCGCGCGGCCCGCGTGACGCGCTCGAACAGGCCTTCGCCCAACCCCGCTTCGCATGAAGCGGAGGATACCCCTTCATGTCACGCCGCGGTGGGCGGCGGGAGGCCGAGCACCGCGAGGTACGCGGCGCGCACGTCGCGCGTGATCTGGGCGTACCGCGCGAGCAGCATCTCCGTCGCCGAGCCGCGCGGTCCCTCCCGCATCCCCATGCGCCGCGCGAGCAGCGCGAGCCCCGGCGCGCCTTCCTCGATGAAGTGCGAGCTCGTGCCGTGGAGGATGCGCAGGCGCTGCTCCATCTGGCGGAGCGTGCGGTAGCCGTCGCGCAGCGCGGCCGCGAGGCCCGCCTCGAGGTACCCGCACGCTTCGAGCGCGTCGAGCGCCGCCTCGGTGTCCGCGGTGCGGACGCGCGGGTCCTTGCCGAATTTCATCTGCAGCCACTGCGTCGCGAACTCCACGTCGACGAGGCCGCCCTTTCCGAGCTTCAAGTCGTAGCGCGCGCGACCGGCGGCGCTTCGCTCGCCGGCGAGCTCGCGCTCCATGCGCATGCGCAAGTGATGGATCTTCTCGGGCGGCGCTGCGCCGCGCTCGTACGCCGCCTCCTCGGCGACCTTCATCACCGCCGCGCCGAGCGCGGCGTCGCCCGCGCAGAAGCGCGCCTTGAGGAGCGCTTGGCGCTCCCAGTCCTCCGCGACCGTCTCGTGGTAGCGCGCGAACGCGTCGCGCGACACGACGAGCAGGCCGTGGTTTCCGCTGGGCCGAAGGCGCGTGTCGAGCTCGTAGCCCGGGCCATCGCCGTGCGGCGTCGAGAGCAGGCGCAGAACGCGTTGCGCGGTGCGCACGTAGCGTACTTGCGCCTCGTCGGCGTCGGCGTCGTCTGGGCGCGGAGCCTCGTAGACGAAGAAGACGTCGAGGTCCGAGCCGTAGCCGATCTCGCGCCCGCCGAGCTTGCCCATCGCGAGGACCGCGAGGCCGGCGTCGCCGACGAAGCCGCGCTCCTTCATGGCGAAGGCGAGCGCGCGCTCCACGGTCGCGTCCGCGAGCGCGGACAGAGTCATCGTCGCGGCTCGGTTGCCGATCTCGCCGGAGAGATCCGCCAGGCCGACCTCCATCGTGACGCGCCCCTTCGCGCGGCGGAGGGCGCCGACGAGCTCGTCGACGTCATGCGCGGGCGGGAGCGGCTGCACCTCCTCCTCGACGACGCGGCGCGCCGACGACGGATCAGGCGCGCCGCGGCCGAACAGGAGCCGGTCGAACAGCTCCGGCCGCGACACGAGCGCCTCGCCCACGAACGCGCTCGCGCCGAGGACGGTGCAGAGGCGTCGCGCCGCGTGGTGGTCCTCGGCGAGGGCGCGCACGTACACGCTCGGCGTCGGCAGGCGCGCGAAGAACGTGCCGAGCAGGCGCGCCGCTTGCTCGGGATCGGCGGCGTCACTGATGCTCTCGAGGAGGACCTTTTGCAGCGGACCGTGCGCGTCGCGCGCGCTCGCTCCGAACGGAAAATCCGGGCGCCGCGCGAGCGCGAGGAAGTGCCGCGCGAGGTCCGAAGGGACGGGCGCCACGCCGCTGCCGCTGCCGCCGCCGCCGCCGCCGCCAGGGAGCGACGCGCGGACGAGCCCCTCGTCGCGGGCGTCGAGCGCCGCCCAGAAGCGATCCAAGTCCGGCCGCGACGCGTCGCGCGCGGGGCCGAGGAGCGAGGCGAAGCGCTTGCCGACGCGCTTGCGCGTCCGTTCGAGCTCGCGCTCCAGCTCGCCCGGGCCGGCCCACCCGAGCGAGCGCGCGACGCGATCGAGGAGCGGCCGCTCCGGCACCTGGTGCGTCTGCAGCCCCGTCGCGAACTGCACCCGGTGCTCCAGGCGCCGCAAGGCGAGGTACGCGTCGCCGACCTCGCGGCTCTCTTTGTCGGTGACGAAGCCGCGCGCGCGAAGGCGCCGCAGCGCCTCGACGGTGTTCGTGCTGCGCAGCTCCTTCTCGCGGCCGCCCCATATGAGCTGCAGCGACTGCACGAAGAACTCCGCCTCGCGGATGCCTCCGGGCCCGAGCTTGAGATCGCGCGCGGGATCGTGATCCATCTCGGCGCGCGCGCGGACGATGAGCGCCATCATCTCGTCGGCGATCTGCGGGTTCACGTTGCGCCGCCACACGAACGGCGCGAGCGCGGCGAGCAGGCGCTTGCCGAAGGCGATGTCGCCGGCGATCGGCCGCGCGCGCACCAGCGCGGCGCGCTCCCACGTGCGGCCCCACGTCTCGTAGTAGCGCTCGGCGGCCGCGAGCGCGTTGACGAGCGGACCGCGCGTGCCCTCCGGCCGCAGGCGCAGATCGACGCGCCACACGATGCCGTCCTCGGTCGCGTCGTCGAGGACGGCCGTAGTGCGCTGGGCGACGCGCGCGAAATGCTCGTGGAGCGTCTGCTCGACGGGCGCGCCCCCCTTCTGCACGTCGCCCTCGTCGGTCTCGTAGAAGAGGAGGAGGTCGATGTCGCTGCCGGCGTTGAGCTCGCGCCCGCCGAGCTTGCCCATGCCCACGACGACGAACGGGCAGCGCGCGTCCGCGTCGCCGGCGCCGCGGGCGACGGGCACGCCCCACCGCGACTCGGCCCACCCTAGCGCGTGCGTCAGCGCGACCTCGACGCAGACGTCGGCGAGGTCGGACAGCTCGCGGCTCGTCGTGTCGACGTCGCTGCCGGCGAGCGGGAGCACCTCGCGGAGCGCGACGCGGAGCTTCTCGCGCGCCGCGAACCGCCGCAGGTTCTTGCGCACGCCGCCCTCGTCGGACAAATCGCCGATCATCGCGAGCGCCATGCGGCGGTACGCCTTCGCGTCGCGCGCGGTGCGCGTGCCGGAGCGCGCGATCGCGACGAGGTCCTCGGGTCGCGCGTCCACTTCGCGCGCGAGCGCCGGGTACGCGGCGCCGACGAGGCCCGCGAGCTCGGTCGCGTCCTCGCTCGGCAAGAGGCCACGCTCCCGCGCCCGCTCCTGGAACCGGCGGCGCGCCGCCTCGGCGTCGGCGCGCGCGATGCCGTCGGCGAGCGCACGCACCTCCTTCATATGCTTGGGCCGAAGAGGCGGAACGTGAAGAGCACCAGCCAGTCGAACATCGCGTGCGCGAGGATGCCCGGCACGAGGCGCCCCTTGAAGCGCCGCGCCATCGCCCCCCACACGAGGCCGGCGACGAGCGCCGCGAAGACGAGGATGGGGTTCGAACCGGCCTCGGGATCGCGGAGCGACCCGATCGTCGGCGCGTGCGCGAGCGCGTACGGCACGGCGGCCGCGGCCCACGCCCAGCGCTCGCCGATCGTGCGCGCGACCAGGCGCGTGACCAGGCCTCGCCACACGACCTCCTCCGCCGTCGCCGCGACGACGATGCCGACGGCGTACATCGGCATCCCCTCGCGCAGCGTCCTCGGATCGCCGAGCTGCAGGTACAGGCGCGCCATCCAACTCTCGCGCGGCGTGCCGGCGAAGACGCGCGACGCCGCGTACGCCACGGCGAAGACGATCGCCGCCCCGACGACGCCGCGCGTGAAGTCGCCCCAGACCGGCCGCATCCACTGGGCGACGCCGCCGCCCTCGTTCACCCGCCCCGCGATCGCCGCGGCGACGACCGCGATGGCGAGCGACGGCAGCACGGCGAGGGCCCAGAACGACGACGCGCCAGCCCGCTCCAGCTGGAACGCGAGGTGGTTTCCGGTCGCGACGATGGCGGTGATCAGCACGATCCCGAGGACGTTGCGCATGGATCGTGCCACTCGTAGCACCAAACGTTCGGCCGCGATTTCAAGAATCGCGCGCGCACATTCGGCGGGCGTCGTTTGACGCGTCCTCCGCGGATACCTACGTTGCTCGCAGCCGCCCATGACGTCCCCCTACCGAGACGAGAACGAGTCGCTCCGCGCCGAAGTGGCGCGGCTCCGCGCAGAGCTCGCGCGCCGGCGGAAGGCGCACGGGGGCGTCGCGCTCCTGCTCGCGGCCACGGACTTCGGCGCGATCCTCGCGCTGCGGCCTTGGCTGAACGGCGACAGCGATCTGCGATTCTGGCTCGGGGCCGCGGTGGTGATGGGGATCGGCGTCGCGGCGGTCGCGAGCGCGCTCGGGTTCAGGAACAAAACGGGACAAGCGGAACAAGCGGAACAAGGAGACGGCTGATTATGGCGAAGTACGGCAATCTGGACGCGGACTCGCTCGGACGCACGGCGAAGCGCTTCGTGGTGGCGGTGGGCGTGCTGCTGCTCCTCGCGTTCGGGGGCTGCTCCTCGCTCACGCGCGTCGACGCTGGGCACGTGGGGATCAAGGTGCGCCTCGCCGGGAGCGAGCGCGGCGTGTCGGACATGCCCGTCGTCACCGGCTGGGTCTTCTACAACCCGATCAGCGAACAGATCGTCGTCTTCCCGACGAGCGTGCAGAACGTCGTCTGGAGCGCGAGCCCGCACGAGGGCCGTCCGGTCGACGAGTCGCTCACGTTCTCGTCGACCGAGGGCGTGAACATCAACGCCGACGTCGGTCTGTCGTTCCACATCGAGCCGATGATGGCGCCGAAGCTCTACGGCCGCTTCCGCCAGAACAACATGCTGGAGCTCGCCGACAAGTACATGCGCAACGTCGTGCGCGAGGCGTTCAACGAGGTCACCTCGAAGATGCCCGTCCAGGAAATCTACGGCGCCGGCAAATCCAAGATGCTGCAAGACGTGACGCAGAAGGTCCGCGACCAGCTCGGCAAGGACGGCGTCGTCATCGACCAGCTGACGATCAACGGCACGCTTCGCCTGCCGCAGAACGTCGCCGACGCGATCAACCGCGCGATGGAGGCCACGCAGAACGCCATCCAGAGCGAGAATCGCGTGCGCCAGGTGCGCGCCGAGGCCGACCAGGCCATCACGCAGGCGCACGGCGCCGCCGAGGCGACGCGTCAGAAGGCGCAAGGCGAGGCCGACGCGCTCCTCATCCGCGCGCGCGCCGAGGCGAAGGCGAACGAGACCGTCCGCCTGTCGGTGAGCCCGACGGTCCTGCAGTACCGCGCGCTCGAGCACTGGGACGGCAAGCTGCCGACGTACAACGGCTCGGGCCAAATCCCGATGCTCACCATCGACGCCACGAAGCTCGCGACGGGCATGGACGAGACGACGCGCGAGCGGAAGCTGAGGGAGCTCCTCGCCGAGGACAGCGCGCCGAAGGACACCCCGCCCGCGCCGATGACGCCGCAGCCGACGGCGCCTCCTCCGCAGCCGCCCGCGCCGAAGAAGTAGACCCGGCGGCTGCTCGTTCGGGCAGGCCTGGCCTAAATGGACGAGCATGATTCTCGTCCCTCGAACCATGCTCATCCATTTAGCTTCCGTCCTGGCTGGCTCCGCCCCCCGCCACTTCGTGTCGGGCCCCCCTGGTTTCGCCTTCGGCGACCGTCGTGCTGCGCACGCCGTAGGCGCCGTGCGCAGCACGGTTCG
>JAYVXL010000050.1:0-9003 GCA_043785185.1 Myxococcales bacterium | reverse complement strand
CCCGCGGCCCAGAGCTCGTCGTAGAGCTTCTTCGCCGCGTCGTGCACCGCCTGGTCCTTGCCGAGCGTGACGAGCGCGACGTGGTACGGCGCGAGGCTCATCGGCCACTTGATGCCGTCGGCGTCGTTGTGCTGCTCGATCGCCGCCGCCACGAGGCGCGAGACGCCGATGCCGTAGCAGCCCATGACGATCGGCTTCTGCTGCTTCTGGTCTTGCCCTTCGCCCGAGAAGAGCGCGCGCATCTTCTCGCTGTAGTGCGTGCCGAGGATGAAGATGTGGCCGGCCTCGATGCCGCGGTAGCTCTGGAGCTTTCCCGACTCGCAGTTGGGGCAGAGGTCGCCGGTCGCGGCGAGGCGGATGTCGACGACGTCGCCCTCGTAGTCGCGGCCGCGGCTGACGCCCGTGAGGTGGTAGTCGGTCTTGTTCGCGCCGGTGACGCCGCTCCCGACGGCGGACGCCGCGCGATCGACGACGATCTTGCCCGGAAAGCCGACCGGGCCCGCGAAGCCGACGGCCGCGCCCGTCGCCTTCTTCACCTCGGCCTCGCCGGCGAGGAAGACCTCGGAGACGCCGAGCGCGCGCGCGAGGCGGATCTCGTTGACCTCGTGATCGCCGCGCACGACCGCCATCACCGTCTGCTCGCCCGCGACGTAGAGGAGGCTCTTCAGCATCTTGTCCTTGCCGACCTTGAGGAACGCCGCGACCTCGTCGATCGAGCCGTGCCCCGGCGTGTGCACCTGCGCGCGCGGCTGGAGCGTGGCGCCGGCGTCGACGGGCGGCGACTTGACGGTCGCGACCTCGACGTTCGCCGCGTAATCGCACGAGCCGCACGCGACGATCGCGTCCTCGCCGCTGTCCGCGAGGACCTGGAACTCCGCGCTCGTCGAACCCCCCATCGCGCCCGAGTCGGCGGCGACGAGGCGGTAGGTGAGCCCCATGCGATCGAAGATGCGGCAGTACGCGAGGCGCATCTTCTCGTAGCTCGCCTTGGCGCCGGCCTCGTCGGCGTCGAACGAGTACGCGTCCTTCATGATGAACTCGCGGCAGCGGAGGAGCCCTCCGCGCGGGCGCGGCTCGTCGCGGTACTTCGTCTGCACTTGGTAGAGGTTCATCGGCATGTCGCGGTAGCTCTTGATCTCGCGACGGGCGATGTCGGTGACGATCTCCTCGTGGGTCGGGCCGAGGTGAAACTCGGTGCCCTTGCGATCCTTCAGGCGGAAGAGCGTGTCGCCGAAGCGGTCCCAGCGGCCCGTCTCTTTGAAGTAGTCGGCCGGGAGCAGCGTGGGCATCAAGATCTCGAGCGCGCCGGCGCGGTCCATCTCGCTGCGGACGATCGTCTCGACCTTGCGGAGGACGCGCAGGCCGAGCGGCAAGAAGTCGTACATCCCGGCGCCGACGCGGCGGATGAAGCCGGCGCGCGTGAGCATCACGTGGCTCACGTTGGCGGCGTCCTGGGGAGCTTCCTTGACGGTGGGGATGAGCGCGCGCGTGAAGAGCATGGCGCGTGACTACCACAGAATTGGAATCATTCGGCCCCCGAGCGCGTCCACCTGAAGTCTCTACCCGAGCGCGGCCTCGACGGTCGCGCGGAAGTAGCGCGCCGCGAGATCGACGGTGCGCGCGGTCGCTTCGGGCGTCGGGCCGAGCGGCGGCGCGACCTCGACGACGTCGCCCCCGACGAGGCCGACCTCGCGCCCGAGTCGCGCGATGAGCTCGAGGACGAACTCCGGCGTGAGGCCGCCCGACTCCGGCGTCCCCGTCGCCGTCGCCCACGCCGCGTCGGTGCCGTCGATGTCGTTCGAGAAGTAGACGCCGGAGACGCCGAGCGCCTTCACGTGCGCGACGATCGCATCGAGGGCGGCGCGCGGGTGCGCGAGGCACTCGGCCGCCCAGAATTGCCGCACGCCCGTCGACCGCTCCCAGTGCGCCCGATCGTGGCGCGACGCGCGGATGCCGACCTGCACCATGCGCCCGCCGCGGCCGAGCAGCTCGTTGGCGTGGTACGACCACGTCGCGAAGCAGTAGCGAACGCCGAGCCGCTCTTCGAGCAAGTCGGTGTGCGCGTCGGGCTGGACGATGCCGAACGTCGCGTTGCGCGCCGCGTGCGCGCGCGCCAGCGCCGCGGAGACGGGCCACGCGACAGAGTGATCGCCACCCAGGACGAACGGCTTCACGGTGGGGTTCAGCTGGAAGACGAGGTCGAGCGCGCGCTCCGCGATGGACAGCGGCGACACGGGAAGGCGGGCCGCCACCTCGGGCGCGGCGTCCGGGTAGAGGGCGCGGCGCGACGCGGCCATCTGCGCGTCGCTCAGCATGTCGTCGTGAAGCAGCTGCGGGACGACGAAGACGTCGCCGATGTCGACGACACCGAGCGCCGCGAGGCGCGACGGCCACGCGGGGTCGGCGTGGACGAGCGCCGCGCGGATGGCCTGCGGCCCCAGGTTCGCGCCGCGCCGAAATCCGGCGCCGACGTCGGACGGCACCGCGAGGATCACGCCGCGGGCCGCGGAAATGCGGGCGAGCGCCGCGGCGAATTTGCCGGCGATCGCGTCGTCCGTCGCGGCCCCGTAGAGCTCGCGCTGGAGCGCCAGCTGCTCGGCGCGGCCGGTGGAGACGAGGTAGAGGCCGCCGCCGGCCGGCTTCAGCAGGAGGGCGAGCTCGTCCAGGGGAGTGAGCGGCGTCATCGCGCGGAAGCGTACCTCAGCTACCCGAGCGGCGCCCGGCGCCTCGCGCGAGCTCGGCGAACTTTTGTTCGAACGTCGTGAGCGTGACCTCCGCGGCATCGAGCGGCGTCGGGCGGCGCGCGAGCTGCGCCTCGGCCTCGCGCGCGAGCGACTCGATCGCAGGGTCGCGCGGGACGCCGCGCGCCGTCAGCGCCTGCAGCTGCGCGACGCGCGCGGAGAGGCGGCCGCGCAGCTCGTCGCGCTTGCCGGCGAGCTCGCCCGCCGCCGCCAGCACCGCGCGATCTTTCGCGAGGTACCCGGCGCACGCCGCCTCCCACCGCGCGAGGCCGACGGCGGCGCTGCTCCAGCGGTGCGCCGCGGCGGTCTCTTCCAGCTTCTCGCGCCAGGCGTCGAGGCCCTCGATGAGGTCCGGCGATACGAGCTCGGGCAGGCGGGCGCCGGCGATCTCCTCGAGCGTCGCCGCGCGCACCGCCCGCGCGCGCACCTGCGTCTCGCCGAGCTCGCGGCGCAGCGCCGACGCGGTGGCGAGCCGCGCCGTGACGCTGTCCTTCTGCCCCGCGAGCGCCGACAGCCGCGCCCGCAGCCCGGCGATGCGCGGCGCGAGCGCCCCCTCGACGCTGCCCGTCGCGCCGAGCGGATCCCGCGCGACGCGCCCGCGCGCCGCCGCGAGCTCGGCAAGGACGGCCGCGAGCTCGCCCTCCACCCCCGCCGCTTCGCCCGACTGCGTCGCCATCGCGCGCAGCGCGAGGACCTCCGCGCCCATGCGCTCCATCGCCGGCTCGAGCGTCGCCCACGCGCGCTCCACCGCCAACACCGCGTCGCGCGCGAGCTCGAACGTGCGCTGCATGTGGACGAGCAGCTGCTCCGGCGTCGCGGTGATCTCGTGCGCGCCCTGATCGAGGAGGCTCCGCTGCGCGAGCGGCTTCTCCGCGGCGCCGAGGTGGATCGACGGCCCGAGGAGCAGCTCGTGGATCTGGCGGAGCTTGTCGTCATTCTGGAAAAAGCCGAGCGTCGTCACCTGCGCGCGGAGGAGGCGCGCGCGCTCGAGCACCGCCTCGAGGCGCTGGCGGTGCTCAAACAGATCGGCGAGCGCGTCGAGCGCCGGCGCGACGCGCGCGAGGCTCTGTCCCTCGAGCGGCGCGCGCTTGCCGGCGGTGCCCGCGAGGATCTGGTAGGTCGGCTCCGCCTCGAGGACGAGCAGGCTGTCGTCGACGCGCTTCAGCCACTCGCTCCACGCGGCGAGGCGGCGGTCCACCTCGAAGGTCGTGCTCACGCGTCGTACTCCTTGAGCCGCGGCCGCAGCCCCAACCACGCGAGCAGCGCGATGGCGATCGCGAACGCCGGGTCGAGCACCTCGGCGCGGCGCAGCATCGCGTCGCCCTCGGAGATCACGCGATCGAACTCGTCGCGGTTGATCTGGACGACCTTCGAGAGCGCCTGATCGAAGCGATCGAACGCCGCGTTCGACTCGTTCGCGCCGGCCCCGATGCAGAGCTGCACGGCTTGGTCGTGCTTGCCGGTCGCCTCGAGCTTGCGGATCTGCTTGTCGATCCCCACGTACTTCCCGAACGCGCGCGTCATCTCGAGCGCCGCGGCGCGCTCCCCTTTGAACGTGATGTTGCCCAGCTCGTCGGCGAAGAGGCCGCGCTCGGGGGTCTCCTTCTCCGGCGACGCGGTGAGCTCCTGCACGTGGCCGTTGAAGGACGCCTCGAGGGTCGACGCATTCGTGCGGTCGAGGAGGTAGCGGCTCTCGTCGCCGTTGGCGTCGTACGCGATGGCGCGCGCGCGCCAGAGGAGGTGAATCGACTCGAAGGCGTCCTCCTTGGCGACCTTCAGGTCGTCGCGCGCCTCGCCGAAGGCGCCGACGAGGTAGGCCGTGAAGCCGAAGGCGAGCGCGGTGGAGAGCGCGAGCGCCGGGTTCACGATGCGACGCATCTTCCGCATCAGAAAGACCTGAAGCAGGACGAGGACGACGAGGAGCGCGCCGCCGACGACGACGGCGACGGCCTCCGCGCCGGAGCTCGCGCGCTTCTGATCGGCGTACGTCGTATCCATGTACGCGCGATTGGCGGCGTCGAGCTGCGCCGCGGCGGTGAGGATCTTGGCGTGGAGGATCGTGCTGGCGATGCGGTACATCTCGACGGCGCCCTTCGCGTCGCCGTTGTCGTACCGGTAACGCGCCTCGGCGAAGACCTCGAGGTATCGCCCGAGCTCCACGATCATCGTAAAGATCGGCTGCTTTTCCGCGTCGCCGTACGTAATGTTCTGCGCCGCGTCGACGAGGCGCGACGTCGCCTGCACGCGCCGCTTCTCGAACGTCGCCAGGGCCTCGAAGCGATGCTGCGGCGTTCCGATGAGGTAGTTCGCGGCGTTCGCGTCGAGGTCTGCGAGCGCCGAGTTGATCTCCTGCGCGGCGATGATCGACGGCGCGCTGTCCTTGCCGATCGTCTTCATCGCGGCGCGCGCGCGGCCGAGCGTCCCCTCCCCCGCGACGAAGAGGAGGAGCGCGAGGCCGAAGACGCCGAACATGTACGCGCGCAGGCGGCGCGGCGTCGGCCAGCGCGCGGCGCCGGGGATGACGATGGGATCGCTCGCCGAGCGGCCGGCTGCGGGCGTCATGGACGCGCCTTCACGACGATGCGCGTCCAGCGGCCCAGGGTCACCTCGTCCCCCGCCCGCAGCGGCGTGCGCGAGCCGGCGGGGACCTCGACGCCGTTCACCTTCGTGCCGTTCGTGGACGCGAGGTCGAGGAGCGCGAGGGCGCCGTCCGGCCCTTGGACGAACTTGCAGTGACGGCGCGACGTGCCGGGATCGTTCAGCGGAAGCTCGGGGTGAATGTCGCGCCGCTCGTCGCGGCGGCCGACGAGCACGTCGGCGCGATCGACGGCGAGCGTCTGCGCCGCGCCGCCGGCGGGGCACGGGGACTCGGGATCGGGCTCGGTGTCGAGCGAGGGGTCGACGGTGACGACGAGCTCGAACATCGCGGTCGCGGTCGCGACGGCGGCCTTGGAAACAGCACTCGGGGTCGAGGCCGCAGGGACGGTCGCGCTCGCGGTCGAAGCCGCAGGCGCCTGCGGCTTCGACGCGCCCGCCGGGGGCGGCCCCGGACGGCCGGCGACGAAGTCGAAGCGGCACACCTCGCAGAAGCGCGCGTCCGGCCCTTCGCGCGGCTCCCCGCACTCCGGGCACGCGCCAGGCAGCGCGCGCTTGACCGAGTTCGGCAGCGGCGTGCTCATCGACGGCGCGCGCGCCCCCGCCGGTAGCGGCGGAGGCGCCGCGCCGGCGGTCATGGCGACGCCGCACACCGAGCAGTAGTCGGGCTCGTCCGAGACGTGGCCCTCGCGGCAGACCCCTTTGTTCATTTCCTGTGCAGGCGCTTGGTCGTGCGCGACTCGAGCTCCAGATCCATCGTGGCGGCCTTGGCGGCGTCCTTCTTCAAGCGCACGGTTCCGGCCGCGGCGTCCACGACGTCGACGACCTTCTTCAGGCGCTGCGTCATCTCGGTGTTGCCCGAAGCGTGCGCGATCTTCACGGCCTTGCCGAGCAGCTGCGTCGCCTGCCCCTCGTCGCCGCGCGCGCGCAGCTCGAGGCCCTGCTGGATCGCCTGCGCGAGCTCCCCTTGCCCCGTGTAGTGCGCGACGTGGTGATCGATGCGGGACGACAGCGAGTCGTCGGCCGTCCACGACGCGAAGAGGCGCGCCTCGGGCGCCTTGTCCTCTTGCTCGACCCAGGCGGTGCCGCTCCACTGCAGGTACGCGATCGTCGGCCGCCCCGCGAGCATCTCTTCGCCCTCGCGCCCCTGCTTCACGTCGACGGCGACGTGGAAGTCGCGCGACTCGCCGGGGCCCCACGCGCCGGTGTTGTACTCGCGGACCTGCGGCGTGAGCTGCCGCGCCTTGTGGGTGAGCTCGTCGATCGTCGGGTTGACCTGCTTCACGTAGACGACGCTCGCGCCCTGCGGCGCCCATAGTCGGAGGCGCACGTCCTTCAGCGCCTTCGCGCTCGCTTGGTGCATCGCCGCCTGGAACGCGGCTTCGATGCCTTGCGGCTCGGGGATGAGCGACGCCTTGCCGAGCAGCGCCGTCGAGATCTCCTGAACCTCGCCGACGCGCCAGTCGGTGCCAACGCCCCAGCAGTCGCACTCGAAGACGCCGGCGCACTTCTCGAGGACGGCCTTCACGTGACCTGGCTCCTCCGACTCGTTCTTGCCGTCGGTCAGGAAAATGGCCTCGCGGATGGCGTCCGGCGCGCGGCCGAAGATCTGGAGCGCAGCCCCGAGGCCCGACGACATCGCGGTGCCGCCGCCGGCCGAGAGCGCGTGGATCGCCTGCGCCGCCGAGCGCTTGCTCTCCGGGCTCGCCTGCGTCTCGCGCACGAGAACGTGCGCGCTCGAGTCGAACACGACGACGAAGAACCACACGCGCTCGTCCAGCATGCCGATGGCCTGCGTGACGGCGCGCTTGACGCCCTCGATGCGCTCGCCGGCCATCGAGCCGGATTTGTCGATGATGAAGCCGACGACGAGCTGGCTCGACTGCGACGACGCCCCCACGTCGGCGCCCGCGGTGACCGACACGATGGCGTCGACGCGGCTCTGCCCGGGCGGGAGGAAGCGGTTCTGGAACGCCTCGATCTTGAACGCCATGGCCGTACTCTATCGAGTTTCCGGGTGGCGGTAGACGGCGACCGACACGTTGTCGCCGCCCCCTCGGTAGAGGGCGCTGCCGACGAGGCGCCGGGCGATGGCCTCGCACGACGCGTCGGGACCGGCGCGGGCGAGGAGCTCGGCGACCATCGCGGCGTCGGGGAAGTAGTTCCAGAGGCCGTCCGAGCAGAGGACGACGTGACCGCCGCCGGGCAGATCACGCGAGCGAACGTCGGCCTGGATGGTGCCGAACTGCTCCTCGGTGTCGCCGCCGTCGAGCGGCCCGAGGCACCGCGTGAGCGCGTGCGCGAGGGGCTGCTGCATCGCCTCGGCCTCGCCCATGTCGCCGCGCGCCACGGCCTCTTGCGCCCACGAGTGATCGCGCGTGAGCAGCTCGCCGCCGGTCTTGCCGACCCAGTAGGCGCGGCTGTCGCCGACCCAGCCCACGGTGAGGCGGCGGCGGTAGACGAGGCCCGCCACGATCGTGGTGCCCGGCGGCTCCTTCCCGCCGTGCTCGATCTGGCCGGTACACACCGCGAGGTGCGCGGCGCGGATCGCCGCGTGCATCGCACCCGTCGCGGCCTCGAACGCGATGTCGCCCGAGCGCGCGAAGTGCGCGAGCGCGTCGCACGCCGTCTTCGCGGCGATCTGGGACGCCTGCTCGGCGTGCGTGGAGCTCGACACGCCGTCGCACACGACGAGCACCGACCAGGGCTCGCCGTTCGTGTCGCCGGTGGAGACGGCGACGGCGTCCTCGTTGTGCGGGCGCTTGAGGCCGGGATCGCAGAGCGACGCGAGGTGGAGCGCCGGCCCGGCGGGCCGCGCGAGCTCCGCTTCGGCCGCGTCGAGGACCGCGCGCATCGCGTCGGCGTCCCGCATCTCGTGCGGCGCGTCGAGGCCGGAGCCGGCGAAGACGCGGAAGAGCGCGGGCGTGCCGTCGAGCGCGGGCATGGGGACGAACGCGCGACCGAGCGCGGCGAGCGGGCAGCACGCGTCGGCGCGACCGCCGTCGAGCCGCGCCGCGCGGACGCGCGAGAGCGCGAGCCGCCCCCCGGCGACGTGGAAGTCCGACGGGCGCGGCGTCCACCGCAGCCCCGCGCGCTCGAGCGTGTTCGTGACGCCGAGCGCCTCGCGCGCGAGGCCGAGCGCCGCGCCGAGGGGCATCGTGAGCGCCGCCTCGAGGACGTGCACCGCGCTGGGCGGCAGCGCCGACAGCACGAGGAACGCCCCGCGCCGCGGATCCTCGCCGGAGAGGACGAGCGCGGGAGCCGCCGCGTGCCCAGCGAGCGCGCGCGTCGCGGACGACTCGTCGGCGAGGATCGCCGCGTCGCCGACCGCGATCGCGACGTCGGCGCCCGTCTTGGACTTCGCGCTCACGTCGTCGGTCGCGCGGGCGCCGGTGACGGTGCACCCGCCGAAGGTCGCGCCCTCGGGGAGGATCGAGATGGTCGTCCGCTGCTCGGGGTCGATGCGGCTGCCGCACGACGCGCAGTACCCGTCGCCGTCGTCGGTGTTGGGCTTGCGGCACGAAGGGCAAATGGACATCGGCGCCATCGTGGAGCGCTCCTGCCGCGACGCGCTCAAGTCCGGCGCGCTCGCGGCCGACGGGCTGACGTGCCGCGCTGCAGCTTGGGGCCCGAGGCGGCCGCCGTCGAGCTCGCAGAACACGTCCTC
>JAYVXL010000049.1:0-2742 GCA_043785185.1 Myxococcales bacterium | reverse complement strand
GCGGACGTCCTCCGGCACCGCGCGGGCCTTCTCGGTCTCGCGGATCTGGGGGCGCAGGCGCGTCTCGGCGAACTGTTCCGCCATCTGCTGCATGAGCTTTTGGTCTTCGGTCGGATCGAAGCTGATCATTCGTGCTCCTCGGGCGTCGGCGGGAATTGTTTTACGTGCGAAACAATTCCCGCGCAACCCGAGCGACCCTAAAATGGGCTATTTCGCCGCGCCCGCCGGAATGACGAGGACGTCGTCCTTCTTGAAGGTGTACGCCGTCGCCGTCGTGGCCTGACCGCCGCGGGTCACCGCGACGTTCGCGAACACCGCGTTGACGCCCCACGCGCCCCAGAGCTTCGGGCCGTCCTGCAGCTGCACGTGGAGGTGCGGCTCGGTCGTGTTTCCGGAGTTTCCGACGACGCCGAGCGGCGCGCCTTGCTTCACCTTCGCGCCGATCTTCACCCGGACCTTGCCGGGCTGCAGGTGCGCGTACACCGAGTAGACGGGCCCCGCGTGCTCGACGATGACGGTGTTTCCGTAGACGAAGTACGGATCGGTCTCGCCCGGCGTGTTCTCCGGCACGCCGTCGATGACGGTGATGACCGTGCCGTCGGCCATCGCGAGGACGTCCTTGCCGTACGCGAAGTAGTCGGCGTTCGTCTTGCCGTCGGTCTTGAAGTGCTTGCCGCCCTCGACGCTCACGAGATCGGCCGCGCGGCGCTGCTCGGCGTTGGTCAGGTGGTGGTTCTGCTCCGCGGTGTCGCCGCCCCAGGAGACGAGCCAGCTCCCGCGCACCGGCAGCTTCAAGGCGATCGTCGAGTCTTTGACCGGCGGCGGCGGCGCGGGCGGCTCGCTGAAGGCGAGCCCGACGATCTTCCCGGCGTCGTCGAGGTGCAGCTCGACGTGCCATTCGCCGCGCTCCGCCGTCGCCGTGTACGCGGCGCTGCGCGTGTCGCCGTCGTCGTGGATGCGCTTGGCGCTGGAGATGGCTCCCTTGCCCGCGCGCACGCCGTCGATGATCTGCGCCAACACGGGGAGCGGGAACGTCCCCTTCATATGCGACCCGAACATCTCGAACAGCGCCGGCGGATCGCCCGCGTTGATGGCGGCGATGACGCGGTCCTTCGTCGCCTCGAGGTTCGGCTCGACCGGCGTCGCGGTAGCCGTCGCTCCCGCGTCGGCCGCTCCAGCGGCCCCAGACGAGGGCGGCGGCGCGGCGATCGCAGGCGTCGGCGCGGGCGCGGCGCCGCACGCGGCCAGCGATAGCCATACAAAGAGGAGGCAGACGAGGCAGACGAGAGAGACGATGGAGGGCGCCCCCGAGCGGGCGAGGGAAGGCGGGCCTAGGCGGGGCATCGCGGCGAGCGTACACCGTACCTGTGGGCGCCCGAACTCGACGCGCTCCTGACGCTTGACAGGCCGTTTACCGCCGCGTAAGTTCCGCGCCCCCGAACGTTCCAGGGGATTTTTGCGTCGCCTCCCCATGGAGGCCCGCGATCCGTGACGAAAGGCTTGTTTCCGGTCATGTCTCAATCGACCTTTGCCGCCAACGCCGTCAGCGCCCAGGCCAGCCGGGTGTGGTTCGTCGTCGATGCCGCCAACAAGCCGCTCGGCCGCTTGGCCAGCGAAATTGCCACGGTCCTCCGCGGCAAGCACAAGCCGACGTACACGCCCCACGTCGACACGGGCGACTTCGTCATCGTCGTGAACGCGGACAAGATCCGCCTCACCGGCAACAAGCTCGACAAGAAGTTCTACTATCGTCACTCGGGCATTCCGGGCGGGTTCCGCGCGGAGAGCTACCGCCACCTCCTGCAGCGCGCCCCCGAGTTCCCCATCGAGAAGGCCGTCAAGGGCATGCTCCCAAAGAACGTCCTCGGCCGCGAGATGCTGACCAAGCTCAAGATCTACGCGACGGCCGACCACCCCCACGCGGCCCAGAAGCCCCAGCCCCTGAACGTGAAGCTCTAAGCCATGGCAACCGATCCCCGCACCTACGCGACCGGCAAGCGCAAGACCGCCATCGCCCGCATCTGGCTGAAGCCCGGCACCGGCGTCATCACCGTCAACACCGTGCCGGCCGACCAGTACTTCGAGCGGCCCACGTCGCGCATGATCATGCGGCAGTCGCTCGAGCTCATCGAGGCGATCGACCAGTACGACGTGACGGCCACGGTCCTCGGCGGCGGTCACTCGGCGCAGGCCGAGGCGATGCGCCACGGCATCTCCCGCGCCCTCCTCGCGATCGACCCCGAGCGCCGCAGCTTGCTGAAGAAGGCCGGCTTCCTGACGCGCGACGCGCGCAAGAAGGAGCGCAAGAAGTACGGTCAGCCGGGCGCCCGCAAGCGGTTCCAGTACTCCAAGCGCTGATCGAAAACGGGCCGTGAGGTACCGCAAGAGCGTCGTGGTCGCCGTGGTGGGCGGCGCGACGCTCTTTGCGTTTCTCGCCGCGTGCTCGCTCGCGACGTCGTTCGACGGGCTCACCGGCGGCGCCGCCCGCGACGCCGCGCCCGACGCCCGCGACGCGGAAGTGGTCTCGATCGACGGCGGCGACGGCGACGGGGACGGCGACGGCGGCGACGGTCGCGATGGCCGCGCCGACAGCGGAGCCGACGCTGCGATCGACGGGCCCGCGCCGAGCTACGCCACGTCGGTGCTCGCCGATAACCCGATCGCCTACTACCGGTTCGAGGAGACGTCGGGGAGCGTCGCGATCGACTCGTCGGCACGCGGGCGCCCGGGCACCTACGATGG
>JAYVXL010000048.1:0-2744 GCA_043785185.1 Myxococcales bacterium | reverse complement strand
CGCCCGGAACTGCTCGCTCGCCTTGCCGTACACGCCCGCGCGCAGGAGCACGGTGCCCATGTTGAGGCGCGCCGTCGTGTCGCGCGGGTCCTCCTGCGACGCCTTCGAGAAGGCCTGGAATGCCTGCGCGTCGTCGCCTTGCTGCAGGAGAATGAGCCCGGTCGCGCGCTCGGCGACGGCCGACTTCGGGTTGCCGTCGAGCGCCTGGCGCGCGAGCAGCGCCGCGGTGTCGCGCTCGCCGCGCGCGAGGTGGCAGAGCGCCAGCTCCGCGAGCGCCGACGGATCGCCGGGCTTGCGCACGAGCACCTCGCGCGCCTCCTTGATCGCCTTCTCGACCTGGCCGGAGTCGCGAAGGCTCGCGACGTAAAGCGTGCGCGGCTCGAGCGCCGCAGGGTGCTCCTTGACGAAGTCCTCGAGCCCATCGGCCGCGTCTTTGTGCTCGCCGCGGCGGCGCCGCACCTCGGCGAGCGCGCTGGCGATCTCGGGCGCGTCCCTCGCGAGCTTCGCCGCCGCCTTCAGCTGGTCCTCCGCCCCCGCGAGATCGCCCGCGCCCGCCAGCACGACGCCGAGATCGAACTTCGCCTCCCAAAGCGACGGATCGATCTGCACGGCTTCCTTCAGCAGCGCGATCGCGCGCGTCCGGCCTTGCGGCTCGCGCGACGCCACGACGCCTTGCACCATCTTCGCGACGGCCAGCGGGTTCGCGGGCGGCAGCGCGGCTTGCGACGCAGGGCCGCGCGC
This sequence comes from Myxococcales bacterium, assembly GCA_043785185.1. Taxonomy (GTDB): domain Bacteria; phylum Myxococcota_A; class Polyangia; order Polyangiales; family Polyangiaceae; genus JANYHK01. Next base: position 2,003 of record JAYVXL010000048.1, on the reverse strand, counting down.
CGCGGGGCCTTGCGATTTTCCGCCGCACGCCGCGACGGCGGCGACGAGCGCGAGCGCGAGAGCGGCGCGCCTCACTTGCGCCCACCCTTCTTCGGCGGCGTCGGCGTCGGCACGGGCGGCGCGGGCGTCACGGGCACGACCTTCGGCGGCGTCGCCTCGGGGGCTGGACCGCCGCGCCGGGGCGCGTCGAACAGCGGCGGGAACGCCGTCGGACCTTGCGACCGCACGTCGAAGCCGATCTCCCGGAACGGCGGGTAAAGCTCGCCGTTCAGCCGCCCGAGCGCCTCGCGCATCTTGGCCGTCCACTGGTTGTAGATTCCGATGTCGACGGCCTTCTTCCATCCGTTCTCGTACGCGTCGAGGCTGCGCTCCTCGATCGGGATGACGAACTCCTCGATCTGCTGCGCGTAGAGCTCCTTGTCGGCGTCGGACAGGTTCGCCGGCGGCGGCGCGTCGCGCATGGACTTGGCGAAAGCCTCGTACGTGTGCCCTATCTGGTAGAGCGCCGCGGTCGACCACTCGGCGACGCCGAGCGACACCGTGTCGAGGAAGATCTGCGACGCCTGCTTGAGCAGCTCCGCCTTCTGCTTCAGGCGCTGCGAGAGCTGCTTCACGTCGCCGCCGATCTGGATCGCGTCGAACTTCGCGAGGACGCGCTCGCCCTCCATGTACCGCGCGTGCGCGGCCGCGTACTTGCCGTCGGGACCGAGGTCGCCCTTCTTGTGCTTGCCGATCGCGACCGCGGCTTCCAGGGCGCCCTCCGCGCCCTTGTCGTCGTTCATTTTCAGCTGCGCCTGCGCCATGAGCACGTAGCCCTGCGCGCGGTGGTCCTGGTTCTTCGCGTGGCCGAGGTAACGCTTGTAGAGCTCGACGGCCTCCTTGTGCCGCCCGGCGCTCTGATGCGCGCGGCCCATCTGGAAGACGACCTCGTCGGCCTCCGACGAGGCGCCATACGCCGCCAGGAACTTCGCGCCGTCGGCCACCGCGCGATCATGATCGCCCGTCGCCTCGCGCAGGATGACGGCGTTGAACGCCGCGTCGCGGGCGTGCTCGTACTTCTGGAACGTCGGGTGGTCCTTGTCGGCGAGCTGGGCGATCGCCTCGTGGAACTCCGCCGCCTCGCCGAACAGGCCCATCGCCTGGAGCGTCGTCGCCGCCGTCCACGCCCCGAGCGGCGACTCCGGCTTGTCGCGGTAGTCCTTGCCCGTCACGAGCTGCGCGGCCTCCTTCAGCGTCGCGACGTCGCCGGCCTTCTGCGACTCGAGCTCCGCGTTGACGCACGCCTGCGCGGCGCGCGGGTCCTTCGGGAACTCCTTGGCCGCGCGCAGGTACGCGCCGGCGGCGGCCGCATGATCGCCGGCCTGCGACTTCTGCTCGCCCTGCTTGAACACCGCTTGCACGATGAACCCGTCGAGCCGCGCCTGCTGCGCGGCCGACTGGAAGCGCGGGAGTGTCTTGACCCGCCGCGCGTACGTCTCGATGTTCTCGTAGTCCTTGCTGCGGTTGAGCGCGTCGAGCACGAGCTCGCCCGCGCCCTCGGTGAACGGGCTCTGCGGAAACTTCTCGAGCAGCGAGCTCCAGATCTTCACCGCGGTCGCGTAGACGGCGTAGTCGTAATAGAGCTTGCCCTGCCGGAAGAGCAGCTCGGGGAGCGCCGGATCGGCCGGGTAGAGCTGCGCGTAGAGCTCGAGCGCCTCGGCGAACTTCTTGTCGGTCTCGGTCTCCTGCGTCGCCGTCGGCTTGCCCTTGCGCGCCTCCAGCTCCTGCAGGCGCACGCGCTCGAGCGCGGCGATCGCGTTGTAGATCGCGTCGTGCCGCATCGCCTTGAGCGGCTCGCGCTGCGCCTCGGCGTCGGGCATGCCGCGCGCGGCCGCCATGTAGTGCGTGCCGGCCTCGGTGTTCGCGCTCAAGTGGTAGAACTGAATCTCGGCGAGGTTGTAGTGCACCTCGTACGCCTTCGGCTCGGCGCTGAACTTCGTCAAGTACGTGTCGTAGAGGCCGGC
>JAYVXL010000047.1:0-2748 GCA_043785185.1 Myxococcales bacterium | reverse complement strand
GGGACGATCCGCCGCCCCTGCAACGTCTTGGGGGCTTTCACGCTATCGGACTCCCGCTCGTAGGCCTTGGAAACCGTGATGGTGCGCGCGCCGGCGTCCACGTCCCCCCACGTGAGCGCGCGGAGCTCGCCGGGGCGGAGGCCGGTGTAGAGCGCGAGCGCGTACAGCTGCCGAAACGCGACGGGCACGTCGTCGCACGCGACGAGCTGCGCCCACTCGCGCGGATACAGCCACGGGCGCTGGCGAGAGTCCCCGCGCTTTGGGGGAAGCACGCCAAAGTGCAGGGGGGCGGCGTGGACGCGGAGGGAGCGGTCGCGCGCCGCGTACGCGGACTTGAGCGCGCCCGTGAACACGCCCCACGCGTTGCGCGCCGTCGAGTGTCGGATCTCCTTCGCGTCGAGCGCGGTGTCGAGCCGATCGCGAACGTCCTCCACGTCGTCGCGCGTGAGGGCGGCGATCGGCTTCGGGCCGACGATGGGGGAGATCCACTTTTTCCAAACGTCAGCCGAGATCCGCCGATGGGTCGCGCCGCATTCCTTCGTGGGAAGGTAGCGCGTGAACCACGCGTCAGCCGTCTCGCTCGGGTGCGGCTCATGCGCAGCCGCCGCCCTCGCTCGAGCGTGTGACTGCTTAGCGAGGAGCAAGCCGTGATGCTGGTCCTCCTTTGCTTGCAAGTAGGCCGCGTACGCCTTGGCGTCCTGCGCGTGAGGGACGTCGTAGCGCTCCGACTTCGTCCCGTCCGCGAGGCGCACGCGAACGCGGAAGCGCGGCGAGCCGTCCTCCCATCGTCCCGCCGGCTCGACGCTCCCGCTCCGCGGGCGTCCGCCCTTCTTCGGTTGTACAGTTCCCATCGTTCGATCCTCGGTTCAGGTTCGGACCATGCTCCCGGGCGTTGGCGCGTCGCGGGAGCGTTCTCGTTCAACGGAAGCCGATCGGCGGTTTCCTCTTCGGGGGCGGGGCCATGAGCTCGCGGATCGCGTCGAAGACGGTCCGAAACTGGGCGTCGTACTTCCTCTCCAGAGTGGCGAGCTTGCGCGCGAGGTCGGTGTGCGTCGCGAGCATCGCGCGGAGCTCGATGAACGACCGGACGATCTCGATGCTCACTTGAACGGCGCGAGGGCTGCGCAGGACCGCGGAGAGCATGGCGACGCCGTGCTCCGTGAACGCGTAGGGCGCATACCGGCGCCCGCCGCGGCCGGCGTTTGAGATCCCAGTTTGTGATCTCAAAGCTGCCGCCTCCTCGGCGGTGAGCTGAAACATGAAGTCCGCGGGGAACCGTGCCCTGTTGCGCTTCACGGCTTGGAGCAGGGAACGGGGCTCGACGCGGTAGAGCGACGCGAGGTCCGAATCGAGCATGACCCGCTCGCCTCGGAGAAGGAGGATCTTCTTCGCAACGGTCAGGGGAGCGAGCGCCGTGCGCGTCATGGGCGCCTCTTCGGCTTCTCCCCGAGGAGCACGCCCGGTTGCGCTTCGATGACGTCGAGGCCGACCAGAAGCGCCGCGCGCGCGATCGTCGCCACCGATAGGTGAACGGCCAGGCCTTCGAGGCGGGCGTAGTCGCTCAGCGAGAGCCGGATGCCGATCTGCCGATCAAGCCCCGCCTCGTCCGCGCTCTTCTTCTTGCTCGCCATGTCTTCCACGATCGTTCTCCTCTCGGCTGCCGTCCAGAGCCTTCGCGAGTCTTCCTCTCGCCCATGGGACGCGGAGCGCAGGGAAGCGCGCCGCAAGGGCGTCCAACGCCGCGAGCGCCCGCCGCACGCGGGCCACGTCGATCGCGCGGCTCACGCGGCGGCCCGCGCGAGGATGCGCGCCACCTGGGTTTGGCTCAGCGCCCCGCCCGCGCGCGACGCGAGCCCACGAGCCGCGAGGGCCGCGACGATCGCCCGGTGACTCATCCCCGCGGCGCGGAGCTCGCGGACGACCGACAGCACGCCCTGCTCCGCCGCGTCCGGCTCGACGCGCACGCCGTCCGCCGCGAGGCGGTACCCGTAAGCCACGGTGCCCGCGCGCTCGCCCCGCGCCTTCTTCGCGCCAAGCGCCGCCTTGGTTCGCGCACGGATGAGGGCGCGCTCGTACTGGGCCGCCGCGTCGAGAATCGAGCGCATGAACGCGTCCGCGGGGGTGTCGCCGTTGGCCGTCCCGTCCGCGCACGCCACGCGGGCCCCGCTCTGCTCCGCGGCGCGTTCGATCGCGCCCGCGATGTAGGTGTCACGGGCGAGGCGGTCTCGCTTGGCCACGAGGAGCACGCCCGCGCCCGCCGCGCGGAGCTCGCCCAGCGCCGCCACGAGGGCCGGGCGCTCCGCGATGTCCGCGCCGCCGCTCACGCCCTTGTCGACGTGCCACGAGGTCACCTGGACGCCCTGGCGAGCCGCCCACGATTCGATCGCAGCGCGCTGCGCCTCGGGACCGAGGGTCTGCTCTTCGGTCGAGACGCGGATGTAGGCGACGGCGACTGATGCGTTTCCAAGGCGGGCTCGCTTCGTCATGCTTGGTAAGGTGATACTAAAAGATACCATTGTCAATCTTTAGTGAACACGCACCGACCGGTCTGTGTTCACCGGTGCGTTATGACGCGGGTCGTCAGTCCGAGCGGTAGCCGCTTGGCGGTCTTGGTGGTCGCGCGGCCCGCTGCTACGCCTGTGACCATGCGTCGTGCCGCCCTCCTGCTCGCCGCGTTCTGCGGATGTTCGCCCACGGCATCGCATGGGCCCGAGCCGCAGCTGCCCTCGCCGGCGGCCACGGAAGCGC
>JAYVXL010000046.1:0-2749 GCA_043785185.1 Myxococcales bacterium | reverse complement strand
CGACACATGGGACAAGATGAATCTAGCTCCACGCGGGCGCGACGACGAATTTCACGGCACGAGCACGAGCTTGCCCACAGTCTCGCCCGACTCGAGGGCGCGGTGGGCGCCCGCGACCTCGGCCAGCGGGAACGTCGTCACCTTCGGCGCCGCAAGCTTCCCGTCCTCGGCGAGCGTCAAGAGCGCGGTCATCGACTCCGTCAAGAGATCCGCGCGCTCGAACAAGTAGGAGAGATTGAACGCCATCACGCTTTTGTTGTCGTTCGTCATCGCGAGCGGATCGAAGCGCGGAGTCCTCGCCCAGTCGAGCGCGAGCTTCGGCCAGCTCGGCGTCCCGCGCCCGCGCGACATCATCGTGTGGAAGCCGTAGATGACCAAGCGACCCGTCGGCGCGAGGTGGTCGTAGCTCGCGCGCAACGTCTCGACGCCGTTCGCGTCGAAGACGGCGTCGTAGCCCTCCGGCTCCGCGCGCTCGACGGCACGCCAGAGTGCGCCTTCGCGCTTGTCGATGACGACGTCCGCGCCGAGCTCCCGCGCGTGCTCTACTTTGTGCGCCCCGCCAACGACGCCGACGACGCGGCAGCCCGCGAGCTTGGCGAGGCGGACGAGCGCCGAGCCGACGCCGCCCGCGGCCGAGTGCACGAGCACGCGCGAGCCCTCGCGCACGCGGCACAGCTCGTGGAGGGCGTAGTGCGCCGTCAGGTGCACGCTCGGAAACGCGGCGGCCTCTTCGAAAGACCAGCCGCGCGGGACCGGGAAGATCTGGTGCGCGGGCACCACCACGTGCGTCGCGTAACCGAAGAAGCGCGTGACGGCGATGACGCGCCGCCCATCCTCCGTCTCGCCGGCGACCTCGAACCCCGGCGTGATGGGCCATCCCACGTACTTCTTCGCGGACGCGTAGAGGCCCATGCGCACGATGCAGTCGGCGAAGTTCACGCCGATGGCGCGCACGTTCACGAGCGCCTCGCCTGGCCGAACGAACGGGTCCGGAAGGTCGATGATGCGCAGCCGCTCGTAGCCGCCAGCCCTCTCGATCGAGACGCGCTTCATGGGCTCCTTGTTCCACGATTCCGCGCGACAAGGACGCAGAGAATGCGGTGGCGATGAAGTTCATCCTCCGTGACGTCGCGCTCAAGGCCATCGAGACGATGCCGGACCTCGCGCGCGAGCTGATGGAGCCCGCCAAGGCCATCACCGAGATCGATCTTGGGCGAGCTCGCCCCGGCGCGAGCGGCCTCGCCGGGGTGAGCGCGGCTACTTCGCGGCCGGCTCCGAGCAAACGCGGTTGATGCACGTCACGCCGAGCGAAGCGTTGCAGCAGTCGCTCGTGGCTTGGCAACGGTCCCCATCCGCGGCGCACGCCGGCGCCGCCGAGCGGCACGCGAGCGCGCCGCCGTCGTCGCCCGGCGCGCAGTAGCCGCCGCAGCACTCCGAGCCGGTGCCGCACCCCTGCCCGTCTTGCTTGCATGGGTCGAGCGCCCAGAAGCCGCGCATGTTGAGCGAGTCGGCGGCCTGCCCGGAGAGCCGGAACGGCGGGTGGCTGGGGTCCTTGCCCGGGGCCGGCGCGAGATCGATCGCGGCGACCCAGAGCTGCTTGGTCTTGTCCGGCGTGGCCGTCAGCTCGTTTCCGTAGGTGCGGCGGGACGTGAAGACGACCCAAAAGTACCCGCCCGACGGGACGGGCGCGAAGGTCGGCTCGAAGTTGAGAGACTGGTCGCGCGCGCCGGCGGCGAAGGGGTACGCGTCGCCGTCGAGCGCGGCGAGGCGGACCTCGGCGCCGCCCGCGGCGGTGGGCGCCGCGTAGAGATCGCTGGCGCCGCCGCGCGTGTCGGCGGAGGCGCCGCGCTGGTAGACGATCCAGCTGCCGTCGGGGCTCACGCTCGGCCAGCCGATGCGCTTGGCAGGATCGGCGCCCGCGGCGACGACCTCGCGATCGCCGGACGCCATCGGCGACGCCTTGGCGTCGAAGTCCACGACGCGGAGCCCGCCGGGGTTGGGGTTGCTCCAGCCGCCCGTCCAGCCTGCGGGATCGCCGGCGGCGACGTACGCGATGTGCGAGCCGTCCGGCGAGAATGCGGGCATCGCGTAGAGCCCGCCGAGGCCGGCCGTCGGGACGACCGCGCCGGTCGCCGTGTCGCGGAGGCCGCCGAAGCCCGACGGACCGTTGACCGCCGCGCTCAAGCCGAGCGCCATCGCGTTGACGAGGACGTACTTGCCGTCGGGCGACAGCGCGGGGCTCATCCACTCGACGTTGACGCCGTCGGTCTGCCCGCCCTTCCACACGCCGCCGAGGCTCTTCTTCGGCACGCCGGCGAGGAGATCGTACGAGCCGCCGTACGAGCCGCCGCCGCTGATGAGCGTCGAGCCGTCGGCGCTGACGGTGTGGCACGTCATGAGGCACGAGCTCGCCGGGTATTGGTTCGGATCGTTCAGCGGCGCCTTGTTGGCGAAGTCGTCGGGCGCCGACGCGCCGGGCTTGATGCGCATGACGCGCCCGAGGTTGTTCGCCCAGTAGTAGATCGTCCCGCGCATCGACTGCGGGGCGATCGACCACGTGTGCTGCGCGATGCGCGTCGCCTTCGCGCCGTCCCAGCGCGCGACGGTGACGGCGAGCGGACCTTCGGACGAGTCGACGAGCCGCTGCCACGTGGCCGCCGGGAGCGTCAGGCGCGCGGGCGGCGGCGCCGCGGAGAACGTCGTGAGGTCGAGCGTCGGTCCGGACACGTGGACGTAGTAGAGGTCCGCC
>JAYVXL010000045.1:0-2751 GCA_043785185.1 Myxococcales bacterium | reverse complement strand
ACAAGCGGCGCGTCTACATCGGCCACGTCGGCGACAGCCGGTGCTACCGCTTCCGCGACGGCGCGCTCGAGCGCATGACGAAGGACCACACGATGGCGTGCTTCGGCGTCGTCGGCGCGGGCGCGGGCCTCCTCAGCCGGGCCGTGGGCACCAAAGCCCGCGTGCTCACGGATCTCGTCGTGGCGAAGCCGGAGATTGAGGACGTGTACCTCCTCTGTTCCGACGGGCTCACGAAGATGGTGCCGGATGATTTGATCCAAGATGTTCTGGCGACGATTCGCGACGTGAATCGGGCTGCCGAATGCCTCATCGATCTCGCCAACGGGCGGGGCGGCCACGACAACGTGAGCGTCGTGCTGGTTCGCGTCGTCGAGGCGGAGCGCGCCGTGGCGTGAGGCCGTGAGGTAAGGAGCCCCAGTAGGGAGGGCGCCGACACCAAGGTCCTCGGAATCTCGGACTCGGGTGCCTGCCCGCGCTTCACGATGCGCAGCAAGGCGTAGACTGAAACGGATGGTGCCCTGTAGCGCATGAGCCGACAGCGCACGTCTATGCCTCCGCCCAAGGCGACTGCGCTCTTCGCCCGAACCGTGTACCGCCAACTGAAGCAGGCGGGCTACGGCAACGCGGAGCTCGTGACGTTCGTGAGCGAGCTGATGGGCGAGATCGGCGGCGAGCGCAGCGGTCCGCTTTCGGGCGTCGCCGACGTAGAGACCAGCCTCCCGAACTCCGACTCGCTCCTCGACGTGCTGGAGTTCGAGCTGCGACGCGTGCGCTCGACCCCGGGCGCGCTCACCCTCATGTGCCTCGACGTCGACGCGCCCGACTGGTGCGCCGACGACGTGGTTCAAGCGCTGCACGCGCGCGCGTCCAAGCAACTTCGGCGCAGCGTTAGGCCCGCGGATGCGGTCGCGCGCCTCGCCGCCAACCGCTACGCGCTCGTGCTACCAGGGACCGACGTGCGACTCGCGCCCGCGATCGCCGCGCGCGTCGCCTACCCGCTCTTGAATCCGCGTCGCCGCGCCGACGCGCCGCCGAACGGCACGCGCGTGACGATGCGGGCCTGCGGGAGCGCCCGCGCGGACGAGAGCGCGGCGTCGCTCCTCGGCCGCTGTCTCGACCAGCCGTCGCGCGAGGTGGACACACCTCGCCGGCCGCTGTCGACGAGCCCGCCACCTGCCCCACAGCCAAGCGCGCGAGACGCCGTGGTGCTCGCGCTCGGCGGCGGCGCGGCGCGGGCGGCGGCGCACATCGGCGTGCTTCGCGCGCTCGAGGCCGCGGGCGTAGAGGTCGCCGGCGTCGCGGGGACGAGCGCGGGCGCCATCGTCGGCGCGATGGCGCTTCGCGGAATGGGCCACACCGAGATCCTCGAGCGCTTCGTCGCCTTCACGCGCTCCGACATCTACCGCCAGATGCGGCGGCGCTACGTCGAGTACCGGCGCTCGGCCAAGGTCCCGCGATCGACGGTCGACTACTTCCGCCATAGCGGCATCGCGTTCCTCTCCGCCGATCGTCTCGCGGCGTTCGACGACGAGCTCTTTGCACAGTTCATCGAGTTCTTCGTGGGACCGGACCGCGACATCGGGACCCTCGCAAAGCCGTTCGCCGTCGCGACGACCGATCTCGTCACCGGCCGCGCCGTGCGCATCGCGCACGGACCGCTGCATTTCGCGCTGAAGGCGAGCTGCGCGCTGCCCGGCCTCTTCCGTCCGCAGGCCGAGGGCGAGCGGCTCCTCGTGGACGGCTCCACGGTCGCCGAGGTCCCCGTCCAAGTCGCCGTGCAGCTCGGCGTGGCCGCCCCCATCCTCGCCGTTCACCTCGCCCGGCCCGAGAAGGAGATCTCGACGTTCGAGTCGAGCTCGGAGGTCGTGATGCGCTGGGGCACGATCGTCCACCGCGAGCTCGTGCGCGAGCAGCTCCGGCACGCCCACCACCTCATCACCGCGTGCGTCGAGCAGATCGGCTGGCTCGACTTCCGCCGCGCGCTCGAGACCGCGGCGATCGGCGAGCAAGCCGCCGTCGCGCACCTCGCCGTAACGCGCGCCCGGGCGCGCTGAGCGCGCCCTACCCCAGCACCGCCGCCGCCACCCGCTCCGCCGTCTCCCGCGCCAGCAAAATCCCGTTCCGATGATGCCCGGTCGCCAGAAATAACCCCGCGAGCGGCGACGCGCCCACGAGCCACGGCGCCCCCTCGCCCGCGTACGGCCGGAAGCTGCTCCACATCGCGCCCACCTCCGCGGCCCCGAGCGACGGCACCGCGCGGAGCGCGCCGTCCAGGATGCCGCGCACGCCGGCGGCGGTGACCGCGCGCGCGTAGCCCGCCGCTTCCATCGTCGAGCCGCAGACGACGCGCCCGTCGCCGCGCGGGACGACGTAGCCCGCGGCCGTCTTCACCATCGTGCGGAGCTTCGGCGGTCGCTCGTCGAGCTGCACGAGCTGCCCGCGCACCGGCACGACGCGCGGGACGCCGTCGGGCACGCCGGGCACGAGCGATGACCAGCTGCCGGCCGCGAGGACGGTCGCGTCGGCCTCGAGCGTCTCGCCCTCGAGCACGACGCCGCGGCAGCGGCCGCCTGACTCGGCGATGCGCTGCACGGTCACGCCGCTGCGGACAAGGACGCGCGTGCGCGCGACGGCGGCGACGAGCGCGCGCAAGAGGGCGCGCGGGTCGACCTGCGCTTCGTCCGGGAAATACGCGGCGGCCGCGACGCGCGCGAGCTCGGGCTCGACGGCGCGCGCCTCCGCGTCCCCGAG
>JAYVXL010000044.1:0-2754 GCA_043785185.1 Myxococcales bacterium | reverse complement strand
TTCGATCACGACCGCGTCCTCCAGGTCCTCGCGAACCTCCTCAGCAACGCGCTGAAATTCACCCCGCCCCGAGGCCGGGTCGTGTGCTCGGTCGCACTGACGGGCTCGGAGGTTCGTTTCTCGGTGACCGACACCGGAGCCGGCATTCCCGCGGATCAGACGGAGGCGATCTTCGAGCGCTTCGGTCAGATCAAAAAGGATCCGAACGGCCACGGGCTCGGGCTGTACATCGCCAAGTGCATCGTCGAGGCGCACGACGGCAGGATCTGGGCGGAGCAGCGGGAGACCGGGGGCACCGCGCTGCACTTCACGCTTCCCGTAGGGTCGAAGCCTCCCGGGTAGCGTGCGCGTCGTTCATCGGCGCGCCGCGGCGAGCGAGCGGGTCACGATCCGCGTGACCGCCTCGTCGAGCGCGCCCGAGAGGGCGGCGATCAGAGCGGTAGGCTCGCCCTCGCCTTTCGGGGCAAATGCACGCTCGATGACGAACGCCTCCTCCGCCAGGACGACCTGATCGTCGCGCAGCGTCCACGTCACGCCGACGCGCCCTGCCTGGTGGGGCGTCTTGAGCTCCTCGAACGCGTCGAGGTCGATGTCGAGCGTGAGCCCGACGCCCGAGACGCGCTGGACCACGCGGTGCTCCTCGAAGAGCGAGGTGCGGAGCGCGCGACGCAGGTAGGCCTCCGGCTTTTCGGTCCAGCGGAGATCGTCGTAGAAGCCGAGCTCGTAGGCCGAGTCGCGGAAGGCGATCTTCTCCTTGAGGTGCCGCGCCGCGGTCACGCGACCGAGGCGCAGCGCGAGCTCCGGCGCGGCGCGCGGGGCCTCCGCGTCGGTCGTGGTCGTGCGCGCGAGGGTGCTGACCGGGCTGAAGTACCGCAGCACGACCGAGTCGCTCTTCGAGGTGAGTGCGCAGCCGACCATCGTGCCGGTGAACGCGAGCCAGGCAAGGGCGCGCGCGAGGAGACGTCCGAAGTTCATTTGTGTTTGCCTCGCCCTTTCACGAGCATGTCGGGATCGCGCTCGAGGGCGTCGGCCACGCGCTGGATCGCGGCGGTCACGTCTTGCACGTCGCGCAGCGTCTCTTCGACCTCTTGCCCCAGGCCGCGCGAGCTCGACGCGACGTCGCCGATCGCGCTCGTCGCGCGATTGGCGCTGGCGAGGATGCCGGCGTCGCCGTCCATCCGCGCCAGGAGCGCGCCGAGGCGCGCCGTGGTGTCGTCCAGGCCCGCGAGCGACGCCTGCGCGCTCTGCGAGAGCGCGCCCGTGTCGAGTCCGTGGACCGCGAGCTTGAGGCTGGCCAGCACCTGATCGGCGTGCGCCAGCGTGCCGGCGACGCCCTCGGGGATCTTCTTCGAGTCGAGGTCATCCATGATCTTCCCGACCCGCGCGACGACGAGCAAGATCGCGTCCACGATCTGCGGCAGCCGATTGGCCGCGCTCACCACGGCGTCCTCGACGTTCTTCATCGTGGAGACCGCCGCCGGAATGTAGTTCTCGGGCGTCGGGAACGGCAGCTCGGGCGGCGGATACGACTTGGCGTCGAAGAAGTCGAGAGAGAGGAATTTGACGCCCGTGATGCCCTGCGACGCGAGCTGCAGGCGCAGGTCCCTGGGCACGCGGATTTTAAGCTGCTTCCCGGCGCCCTCGGAGAGCCCCATCTCCTGGAGGTCGGTCACGCCGAGCGCGAGGGCGACCTCGACGCGGCGGCGATCGGGCGCCACCTTGATGGTCGACACGTTGCCGACGGTGACGCCGCGAAACTTCACCGGCGAGCCGAGCTCGAGGCCTTGCACCGACTCGTCGAAGAAGCTCACGTAGGTCACGACCTCGTGCTGCAAGCTCCGCGCGCCCAGGAAGACGAGCGCGGTGAGGCCCAGCGCGACACCGACGACGACGAACAGACCTAGCTTCCAGTGACCCTTGGGGGCGGCCATCAGGCGCTCCTTGGTTGGCGGTTCAAAAAACGTTGCACGCGCGGATCCGTGCTCGTGTCCCGCAGCGTTTTGGGATCGCCCCGGGCGATGATGGACTTGCTCTCCTTGTCGAGCATGATGCAGGCGTTGGCGACGCGGAAGATGCTCTCGAGCTCGTGCGTGACGAGCACGATCGTGAGGCCGACGACGCGGCTCAGCGTGAGGAGCAGCTCGTCGAGCTCGACCGCGCTCACCGGATCGAGGCCGGCCGAGGGCTCGTCCAAGAAGAGGAGAGCCGGCTCGAGCGCCAGGGCGCGGGCGATGGCGGCGCGCTTCTTCATGCCGCCGGAGAGCTCCGCGGGCAGCTTCTCCTCGGCGCCGTCGAGCCCGACGAGCCGAAGCTTCGCGCGCACGATCGCGTCGACCGCGTCGTGCGGGAGGTCCGTCCATCGTTCGAGCTGCAGCGCGACGTTCTCGGCGACGGTGAGCCCGCCGAAGAGCGCGCCCGACTGGAACATCACGCCGAACGGCGGTCGCCCGACGCTCAGGTTGGGCGGGCCGGCGTCGCCGATCGTGATCGTGCCGGCGAGCGGCTGGTCGAGGCCGATCATGTAGCGGAGCATCGTCGACTTCCCGCACCCGCTTCCGCCGAGGATCGCGAAGACGTCGCGCGGCGCGACCTCGAACGTCGCGCCTTGCTGCAAGACGACGTCGTCCCACCCCATCGTGAGATCGTTCACGGAGACGGCGGGCGCGCTCATAGGTGGAACGCGTGGAAGAACATGGTGAAGGCCGCGTCGATGAGGATGAGCGCGAACAGGGTGGAGACCACGGCCGCCGTCGT
>JAYVXL010000043.1:0-2757 GCA_043785185.1 Myxococcales bacterium | reverse complement strand
TCTGCTCGGCGATCAGCATCTGCCCGCGCGTCGTCGTCAACCACGACGTCTACCCGAACTGCGGCTGGCGCATCCACGGCCAGGCGCTCGATCTCGAGTGCGCGTGCAGCGGCATGGTCTGCCCGATCGGCTCGCCGACGACGTGCGATCAGGCGGCGAAGCTCCTCGCCGACCAGTCGGAGCTCCAAGTCTGCCAGCAGGTGAGCGAGTCGCGGTGCACGGCCGGCCCGGCGTCGTCGAGCAGCTCCGGGGGCACGCCGCCGACGAGCGGGTGCGACGCGACGTGCGCCGCCGAGTGCCACAACGCGCCGAGCTGCCTCCGTCTCTGCGGCTGCTGACTCGCCCCTCGCGCCCCGCAGACGCGGTCTTAGACCGCGTACTTCTCGATCATCTTGCCGAGGCGCGGGATCGCGGCCTCGACGTTCTTTTTCGCGCTGCCGCGGAGCTTGTCGTAGGTGCCCTTCACGACGCCGCTCTTCACGCGCTCGGCGCGCGCGTCGGTGATCGTGAGCAGCGCGTCCGCGGCGCGCGTGGAGTTCTGCGCGAAGAAGTCGCCGACCGGCTTGCCCGAGCCCTGCGCCTCTTGGAAGAGCGGGTCGAGCGCCTTCGCGAACTCCGGGAGCATGTCGCTCACGGCCTGCTTGATGAACCCCGGCTTGATGCCTTTCACCGCGCTATAGCCGGCCTTGATGGCGAGGCCGCTGAGGCCGCCTTTGTCCTTCACCTCGGCGTCGATGAGATCGCAGCAATCGTCGACGACAGCGCTCTTCTTGGTCTCGTTCGTGAGGACATCGGGCAAGGTCGACATGTCCCCGCGATTACCACAGGTTTTCCCCCGCCGAAAACCGGCATTCGTCTGCGGTCACGGATAGTTCAACGCGGCGCGTCATAATCCTCCACCGCGTCAAAGATGGCCTGTGGAAAGACGGGGATCAGCGGCGATCGCGATCGCGCCCACCGCCGCCGCCGCCGCCCCGGCCGCCGCCCCCGCCGCCGCCCCAGCCCGTCCCGCCGCTGCCGCCTCCGCCGCCGCCGCCCTCGCGCGGGCGCGCCTCGTTCACGGTGAGCGTGCGTCCGCCGAAGCTCGACCCGTGGAGCGCGTCGATCGCCTTCTTCGCGTCGTCCTCCGTGGCCATTTGGACGAACGCGAAGCCGCGCGGCTGGCCGGTCATGCGGTCGGTGATGATCGCGACCTCCGTGACGTTGCGGCCGTCGCTCCCGAAGAGCTCACGGAGCCCGGCCTCATCGCACGTGTAGGGCAGGTTCCCAACGTAGACCTTCGTACCCATGTCTCTCTCCCACCTCTCCCAGGCCTTCGAAGCCGCTGTCCCCGAGCGCGATTCGAGAGTTCGAAGCGAGACGAGAGCACCGAGCGCCGAACCAGCCGAGCCCTACTCATTAAACGCTGCGCCCCTGTGCCGCGCAAGGTGACCGCCGGGCGCCCGCGCCGAGTTCTGTGCGTCGGTGTAAGCAACGTTCGACCTGTGCTAGCTGCTTCGGACCCATGATCCCGCGCTACACCCCCGCTGAGTTCGCGTCGCTCTGGTCTTCCGAGCGCAGGTACGCCGTGTGGCTCGAGGTGGAGCTCGCCGCGTGCGAGGCGATGGAAGAGGCCAAGCTGGTGCCCGCCGGGACCGCCGCGGCGATCCGCGCGAAGAACCTCGTGCTCGACGCGACGCGCATCGAGGAGATCGAGAAGACGACGAAGCACGACGTCATCGCGTTCCTCACGCACGTCGAGGAGAAGGCGGGGATCGAGGCGCGCTGGCTGCATCGCGGCATGACGTCGAGCGACGTGCTCGACACCGCGCTCGCGGTGCTCCTGCGCGACGCCGCGGACATGCTGCTCGCCCGCGCCGACGCGCTGCTCGCCGAGCTCGCCCGCCGCGCGCGTGAGCACGCGAAGACGCCGATGATCGGGCGCAGCCACGGCATCTTCGCCGAGCCGGTGACGTTCGGCCTCGCGCTCGCAGGCCACCATGCCGAGATGGCGCGCGGGCGCGGCCGCCTCGCCGCCGCGCGCGCGGAGATCGCGGTCGGCAAGATCGCCGGCGCGGTCGGGACGTACGCGCACCTGACGCCCGAGATCGAAGCGCGCGCGCTCGGCAAGCTGGGGCTCGGCGCGGAGACGGTGAGCACGCAGGTCGTCGCGCGCGACCGTCACGCGGCGTTCTTCTCGGCGATGGCGCTCATGGCCGCCGGCATCGAGCGCCTCGCGACGAACGTGCGCCATTGGCAGAGGAGCGACGTCGGCGAAGCCGAGGAGGCGTTCACCGTCGGCCAGAAGGGGTCGAGCGCGATGCCCCACAAGCGCAACCCGATCCTCAGCGAGAACCTGTGCGGCCTCGCGCGCGTGGTCCGCGCCGCGGTGATCCCGGCGCTCGAGGACATCGCGCTCTGGCACGAGCGCGACATCTCGCACTCGTCGGTCGAGCGCATGATCGCGCCCGACGCGACGGCGACGCTCGCCTTCATGCTCGAGCGCGCCACGCGGCTCGTCGGCGGCCTCGTCGTCTACCCCGAGAACCTCCTGCGGAACCTCGAGCGCGCCGGCGAGCTGTACTTCTCCGAGGCGGTCCTGCTCGCGCTCGTCGAGTCGGGCATGGCGCGCCAAGAGGCGTACGTGCTGGTGCAGCGCAACGCGATGCGCGCGTGGAAGGGGGACGGCGCGTTCCGCGCGAACCTCGAGGCGGACGCGGACGTCGCGCAGCGCCTCGGCAAAGAGAAGATCAAGACGCTGTTCGATCTGGAGCACGC
>JAYVXL010000042.1:0-9061 GCA_043785185.1 Myxococcales bacterium | reverse complement strand
CAGTCGTGAACGATCACGCGCGTGCCGGGCCGCTCGTCGGTGGCGACCGCGCCGTGCCAGCCCTCGGGCAGCTGCGGCTCCGTCCAGCCGAAGATGCGCCGCGCGTCCTCGGGCGCCAGGTTCACGCAGCCGTGGCTCTGCACGTGGCCGAAATTCGCGTGCCAGAAGGCGCCGTGCAGCGCGTAGCTCCCGCTGAAGTACATGATCCACGGCACGTCCTCGATCGAGTACGGCCCGTCGCTCGCGACGTCGCCGTCCATCGTGGCGGCGATGTGCTTCTCGCGGATGCGGAAGGTGCCCTTCGGCGTCGGGTGGTCCTTCTCTTTGTCCTGGAGGTTTCGCTTCCCCGTCGACACGAGCGTCGCGTAGACGGGCTTGTCGCCTTCGAAGAGCACGAGCGTCTGCGTGGTGAGGTTCACGTCGACCCACTTCTCGCCGGGCTTGAGGTCGTGCGGCGCGGGACCGGGTTTGGTGCGCGTGCCCTCGTTCGTGCGCAGCCACCAGCCCTCGTCCGTCTCCTCGTACGTGTAGCCGGCGATGTTCGCGGTCTCCCCGGTGAGGCGCACGATCGAATAGCGCGCGACGCCCTCGCCGGCCGTGGCGCGTTTCCTTCCGTCCTTCTCGGTGACCGAATATTTGTGCGCGTGCTGCCAGAGGACGAAGCCGATGGCCGACGGATCCTGCACGGGCTTGCGCGGCACGTCGGCGTCGGGCGCGGCGGCGCGTGCGGCCGCGCCCGCGTCGCCGCCCGGATAGGTGAGGGGGAGCGGCTCGTTCTTCAGCCAGACGCCGTGGTAGTCCGTCAGCGGCTTGGCGACATAGACGCGCTCGAACGGCGCGAGCAGTCCTCCCGTCGTGCGCCACCACTTGGTGTTGCTGTAGGACTTCTCGACGTCGAGCGCGAGGTAGAAGCCCCTCACCATGCGCCGCACGATCGGCGTGCCGTCGTCGCCGCGCAGGTCGTCGAGCGTGACGGTCGGCTTGCCGCCGTCGTAGTCGCGGAGGTACCAGGGCACGCCGGCGTCGTCGCTCAAGCCGAACGGATCGGTCGCGCTCGTGAGCGTCGTCGTGCCGGGTCCGGCGCCGGCGTCCATGGCGTCGTCCGCGGTGACGTACGGGTTCGTGTTGGCGTCGTCGGACTTGGGCTTGGGCTTCTTCGTGAGCCACGGCTCGAGCCGCAAGCGGTCCTCGCGCGACGGCACGGTCTTGTAGAGCGGCGTGCCGTTCGTGAGGTTGACGCCGTACTGGTACGGCAGCGGCCCGTTCATGTCCGGCGCGTGCGGCGCGATCTTGAGGCGAGGGTGGTTGAGATCGAGCGACGCGTACTTGCCGCAGACGAAGCCGCCCGCGACGAGCTCGTACCAGCCCTCCTGGCAGTTGGGTTTCCTGTGCGCCTCGGGAATAACCGGGACCGTCCCGCCTTGCCGGATGTACCCGACGATGTCGCTCTTGTTCTCGCGCTCGCGCCGCGGGCGCCCGTCCCGGCCCTCGCGGTTCGGCCACTCCATGTCGCTCAAGATCGGCGTCGTCAGGTACAAGGCTCCGATGCGCGGGCCGTCGTACGGCCCGGCGTCGGCGATGGCGGCGTGCGGACTTCCAATGGACGCCGCGTCATTGGCGGCGTGCGGAGAGGATGCAGCCCCCGACGGCGCCCCAGGCGGACCGAGCGGCGCCACCGACGGGCCTCCGCGCTCGGTGCACGCGGCGAGGCCGGCGCCGGCGCCCCACGCGGCGACGAGCGCGAGCGCGGCGGCCAGCGCGCGCCGGCGGCGCCGAAGGGCGCGCGGGGGCTCGGGGTGCGGCGGTCGATTCATCGTCAAGAGCGCTCTTTCCACGGGAATCACCCCGCGTCTACCGTCCTTTACCCCCGCAAGGCCGGCGGTTTCCAGTTCTCGGCCGTCGCCCATGCGGACGCTGCCATCGCGCGAAATCGTGGAAGGTGGCATACCGTGGCGAGATAGAGCGAGCGCCGTGCCGAGAAGAGCCTTACGAAACGACTGGGAAAATGGCTTAGACACTCGCCGGGGTGTGGGAGCGCACGGGGTCGTGCGTGGCTAGACGGACGCATCCGGTCATGCGCGGCGCGGCTGAGGTCGCCCCGACGGCGCCGCACGGCACCCCGCCGCCGCCCGGCGCTCCGCGCGGGAAAAAGACGGGCCCGGAGCGTTTCTGGGACGTCCGCCGCGTGCGGGTCGCGCTCGCGGTGAGCGCCGTCGTGTCGATCGGAGCTCACGCGTGGCTCGGCCCCTGGACGGTCCGCTCGGGGCTCACGTTCGAGATCAAAGACACGGACGGAGACATCGCAATTCCAGTCGATTTGATCGAGGACGAGGCGCCGCCGCCGCCGCCGCCGCCACCCCCGCCGCCGCCGGAGACGACCTCCGACAAGCCGCATGAGGGACCGACCGCGCTCGACGCCGGCCCATCGTCCCGTCGCGACGCGGGACCGGCGGACGCCGGGCCGCGCGACGCCGCCGTGGCCGACGCCGACCGCGACGGAAGCCGGCGCGACGCCGAGGCTGAAGGCGCCGGCGAGCTCGACAGTGGCCTCCTGGCGCTCGTCGACGGGGGCGCGGCCGACGCGGGGAGCGCGCTCGCGCTCGCCGACGGCGGCCCGGCGAACGGCGGCGCCGTCGGCCCGCGCGATCCGGAGGGTCTCGTGGGCGGCCTCGGCAAGATGCAGGCGGGGGAGAACCTCGTCACCCTCTTTCTGAACGTCGAGGTCATTCGAAAGCACCCCACGGGGCCTCGCTTGAGCAAGCTCGTCCGCGCGGCGCCGCAGTGGGACGACGCGCTCAAGGGCACGACCGTCGACCCGGTGCGCGACGCCGACTGGGTCCTCATCTTCGGGCCCGCGCTACTCCACACCGAGAAGGACACGATCCTCATCCACTACTCGGTGCCCGACGCGGTCGCCGACCAGGCGATCGAGGCGATCCGCAAGCGCAGCCACAACGGCCAGGCCTACGACGCCGGCGTCCCCGGCGTGAAGGGCACGCTCGGCCACGCCGACCGGGCGCCGCGCGTGTTCCTGCGCGGGCGGAGCAAGACGATCGCCGTCGTGCCGCCGAGCTTCGCCACGACCGCGGCGCGGCTGCTCCTGTCCGAGAAGGCCCCGGCGCACCCGCGCCCTGGCGAAGCGATGCGCCTGACGGTGAAGAACCCGAACCACCCGCTGCCGCAGATCCCCGCGCGGACGACGGAGCTGCGCCTGTGGATCATCCCGCGCGACGACGGCGGCGCCGACGTCTTCGGGGAGCTAGAGAACCCCGACGCGCAGGGAGCGCTCGACACCGAGAAGGAGCTCAAGTCGTTCCTCAGCCGCTTCCGCGGGAGCTTCGAGGGGCTCGGCGCCAACATGGTGTCGCGCGGCCTCCTCGACACGATCGAGGTCGACTCCTCGCTCACCGTCACGCGCCTGCACGCGCGGGCGAGCGCCGAGCAGATCGACGCCGTGCTCGGCTTCGTCGCGGCGCAGGCGGGCGTCGATCTTTCGGCGCCGTCATCGCCGCCGGCGCCGACAGGCGCGGCGCGCTGACCGCCGGCCCGCGCCCGTGGTATCTGGTAGCGCATGAGACCCGCGCTCTTGCTCGCCCCGCTCGTCGCCGCCGCCGTCCTCGTCTCCGTCGCGTGCTCGAAGAAGGAGCCGGAGCCGAGCTCCACGTTCAAGCCCTCGGAAGCCCCGCCCGAGCCCCCGGGCCCCGACAAGCTCGAGATCAAGGACGACGTCGTCGGCACCGGCAAAGAGGCCAAGACCGGCGACACCGTGCGCGTGCACTATACAGGCACATTGATGGGCGGGAAGAAGTTCGACTCGTCGCGCGATCGCGGCGAGCCGTTCGAGTTCAAGCTTGGGCAGGGCGCGGTCATCAAGGGCTGGGACCAGGGCGTCCCCGGCATGAAGGTCGGCGGAAAGCGCCGCCTCACGATCCCCTACGATCTCGCGTACGGCGAGGCCGGCAGCCCGCCGAACATCCCGCCGAAGGCGGGGCTCAAGTTCGACGTCGAGCTCGTCGAGGTCAAGTAGCCTTCGCGGGGTCGCGCGCGTCGAGCGCCGCGCGGATCATGTGCGCGAGGGCCTGCATGCGGTCCTTGCGGCCGGGGCCGAGGCGCGAGACGCCGCCCGTCCAGGCGAGGAGCACGGTCGCGCGCTCGCCGTCGTGGTCGGCGACGTCCACCGCGCGTATGGAGAGCCACGGCACCGCCCGGCCGGCGAAGGTGACGCCGTTCTCGTCGACGGCGACGTCGAGCGGCATCGTCGCCGCGAGGGCGTACGCGCACGCGCCGAGCGCCGCCGCGAGCACGCTCGAGACGGCGACGAACGTGTACGTGACGCGCTGGTGCAAGGCTTGGTGCCCCGCGCCGAGGACGAAGAGCGCCGCCGCGGCGAGGTGCAGACCGAGCGCGGCGAGCGCGAAGAGGCCAGGGCGGCCCACCGGATAGAGCGCGCGGCTCGTCGACGGCGGCGCCTCGGCGCGGCCGGGGAGGGCGACGCCGTGGCGGAGCGCGCGGCGCAGGAGCCAGATGAACAAGGACGCGAGCGCGAGGTTCAAGGCGAGCGCGAAGAAGGCCATGCCATCGAGCGACAGGAGCGTGTCGAACGCCCCGTGCATGAGCGCCGCCCACCCGAGGAAGACGAGCACGCGCGTGCGCCGCGACACGAGGCGCTTGCCGAGCGCGTAGCCCCAGATCGCCCCGAAAAAGAGGTGCGCGGGGATGCTGGTGAACGCGCGCGCGACGATGAGCGCGCTCCCCATGCGGCCGAACGCGAAGTACTTGATGTTCTCGACCGCCGCGAAGCCGAGGCTGGCCGCCGCGCCGTAGATGATGCCGTCGACCGGCTCGTCGAGCTCCGGCCTTCGCCCTGCGAGGACCCACGCCGCGAAGAGCTTGCTGCCTTCCTCGCTGAGGCCGACCGTGACCGTGAACACCGCGAGCGCGATCGGCAGCGCGCGGACTTGGCCGCCGAGGGTCATGACGGACGGGTTCAGGTACGGCGTCGCCGTCATCGCCGCCCACTCGGCGAAGCCCGCCGGCACGACGGAGAGGCCGCCGAGCGCGAACGTGGCGAGCACCAGCCACCACGGCTCGGGGTACGCGCGGTCGAAGCGCCGGACGAAGAAGAGCCACGCGAACGACAGCAGCATCGGGAGGGCGAGGCCGCCGAGCGCGACGGGCCAGCGCGCAGGAACGACGCGCGCCTCGCCGATGCGGGCGAGGGGAGGGAGGACGCCGCTCCGCAGCAGCGTGCGGAGCTGGTGCGCGCGCGAGTAGGCGGTGATGTCGTCGCCCATGGGAAGGACGAGCGCGGGGCGCCCGCTCGGGCCGTACGCCGGGGCGAAGAGATCGCCGAGGGGCGCGCGGGAGAGGACGCTGCGGCCGAGCGCGACGACCGTGCCGCGGCCGGCGAGCGCGTCGATCGCGGCGCGCAGCTTCGGGACGTCGCGGACGTAGAGCACGAGGGCGCGCCCGTCGCTCGCCGTGCCCGTGTCGAAGTCGACGACCTCGCGGAGCTCGACCGCCGCCGGCGACGTCACTACGCGCGTCCGCGCGCCGCCGCCGGCCTCCGGCTCGATCAGCACCGCGTGGGTCGCGTCGGCGTCGCCCGCCTTCGCCGCGTGCGCGACCCTCTCGCGCGGCCCCGCGAAATACCGCTCCGGCGCGCCGTCGGGGCCAAGCTCCATCTTCGAGGCTAGCCCTGCCGGATCGCGCGGCGCGTACGCGTAGTCGTGCGCGATCGCGTAGACCGCCAGGCCGCCGCGCCACAGCAGCATCTCGTCGGCGGACTCGGCCGCGTCGCGGTCCACCGTCACGTG
Source organism: Myxococcales bacterium (assembly GCA_043785185.1). GTDB lineage: Bacteria > Myxococcota_A > Polyangia > Polyangiales > Polyangiaceae > JANYHK01. Next base: position 3,245 of record JAYVXL010000042.1, on the reverse strand, counting down.
GACGTGGCCGTCCGGGCGCGGCTCGACGTCCGCCGGCAGGTGCGCGGCGCCGAGGCGGCCTTCGATCGGCGCGCGCGCGGCGAGCGCGACGAGATCGCCGCTCTTGCGGACCTCGTACTCGAGCTCGACGTCGTGCGTGCCCGCGAGGTGCGTCCCCTCGCAGCCCGCGCACGCGAGCGCGGCGCCGCAAGCGATGAGCGCGATGAGCGCACGCGCCGCCCGTAGCAGCACGGCGAGCGCGACGAGTCTCACGCGTGCAGTCTACACGCGCGCGGCCACGCCCTCACTGGTTGTCGCACGCGCCCGAGCTGCACGCGTTGAACTGGGCCGGGTCGCAGACGAACGCGCACGCGCCGCAGTTGTTCACGTCGCTGGAGACGTCGGTGCACCCGAGGCCTCCGCAGTAGTCGACCAGCGCGCCGACGCACGCGCAGCGGCCCGCGTTGCAGTACGCGCCGGCTCCCATGCAAACGTTGCCGCATGCGCCGCAGTTCGCGGTGTCCGAGCCGATCGCGACGCATTTCCCGTTGCAGACGAGGTTCGGCGCGAGGCAGCCGCCGTCGCCGGGCTGCGGATCGCGGTAGCCGGCGTCACGCGGCGGATCGGCCGCGTCGTACGCGAAGCCCCCGTCGGAGCCGCCGCCTTCGGGGACGCTGCCGCCGTCCGGCAGGGTCGCGGGGGCGCCCGGCTGACCGGTCGCGGGCGCGAACGGGGGGGCCACGGGTGGATCACTGCTGCACCCCCATGCCGACCAGGAGAGCAGTAAAATTCCAGCATGACGCAGCGAGGCGAGGGTCATCTGCATCGGTACGCTCGAGTATAACGCAACGGCCGTGCCCGCGCCGCCCGCGCCGGGATGGGCCCATCGTTCGCACGCGAACGATTCGTTCCCGCGACTCGTTCCGGCCCCGGCGGGCGCGCCAGTCGATCTATGCTGAGCCCGCCATGCAGGACGCGCAGATCCTCTACACGGTCACGGGCGTCGTCGTCGCGAGCCTCGCCGCGTGGGTCGCCTTCGTGCTCGCGAAGGCGCCGCTCTTCGCGCCCGCGGCGAGCGTACCCGCGTCCGAGCCGCCGGCCTCCCCCTCGGCGGGGGTCTCGTCGCGCCGCATCCCGGCCGCCGCCGCCGCCGTCGAGGACGCGGCGCTCGGCGGCCTGCCGCGGATGGCCGCCGCCGAGGACGACGAGGAGCCCACCGGCGCCCGCGCGCTCATCCTCATCGCCGCCGCCGGCCGCACCGACCAGGGCAAGACGCGGAGCAACAACGAAGACAGCTACGCCGTCGACGCGGAGAACCACCTGCTCGTCGTCGCCGACGGCATGGGTCGCCACGCCGCCGGCGAGGTCGCCAGCGCCCTCGCCGTGACGGCCATCGAGGAGGCCTTCGTGGGGGGCATCGCGCCGAAGGACCCGCCCGAGCCGGAGCCCCGCATCGGCCGGCGCGGCAACCTCCTTCGCGCCGCGGTGTGCGTCGCCAACGAGCGCGTCCACGCGCGCAGCCTGGAGGTCGACGCGTACGCCGGCATGGGGACGACCGTGGTCGCCGCGCACTTCTCACCGAACAAGCAGAAGGTCTACCTCGCGCACGTCGGCGACAGCCGCTGCTACCGGCTGCGCGAAGGCGAGCTCGCGCGCCTCACACGCGATCACACGCTCGCAGAGGCCGGCATCACCGGAAAGAACGCGGGCGTCCTCCTCCGCGCGCTGGGGCCTGAGCCGGTCGTCGAGGTGGACGTCGCGGTCGAGTCGCCGCTGCCGGGAGACGTGTACCTCCTCTGCTCCGACGGCCTCACGCGCATGGTCCCCGAGGCGCAGATCAGGGAGACGCTCATGACGACACCCGATCTCACCGCCGCCAACGCCAAGCTCGTCGAGCTCGCCAACGGCGCGGGCGGGCGCGACAACATCACGCTCATCCTCGCGCGCATCAGCATCGCCGACGCGCCGGGGTAGACGCCGCGCGGGCGATCGGTGCGGTCGCCCGAAGACTCTCGCCTCGCGAAGCTCGCCGCCCGAGATACGCGAATGTCAGCCGGGCAGCTTCGCCGCGCGGGCCACGCCACGAAGGACGTACGCGTGGTACGTCTCCGGCCCGCTCGTCCATACCGTGAGCGGCGCGACGAGCGCGCCGTCCTCGCCCGCGCCGCGGAGGAGCTCCACGGGGCCGAGCGCCGGGAGCTCCTGCAAGTACGCTTGCGCTGCGGCGGCGCCGGTCTGGCTCTCCTCCTCGAAGACGGCCGACGCGAACAGGATCGGCTCGCCGAACGCCTCGATCACGCCCTTGTGCCGCTCCGCGTCGAGCTTGCCGAGCGGCCGCAGCTCCCAGCCCGCGTCGACGAGCACGGGGAACGTCTCGTCCTCGCGCGACTCCTCGAACGGCGCGTGGTCGGGGACGGTAATTTCGGCGGCCCAGAGGTGCTCGCGCAGCCGCGCGTGCGCGCGCTCACGGACCGCGCCGGTTCCCCAGAACGCCCCGAGCACGCGCGCGAGCTCTGCCTCGGTGCACCGCCGGAAAAGCCGCTCGTCGCGGCTCGCCTTGTCGATCGACGCGTCGGCCATGACGCCGCGCGCCCAGGCCAGCGCCTCGGCGAGCTCGTCCGCTTCGTCGAGCGCCGAGAGCGCAAAGGCGTGCACGAGGTGCAACCGCCCCTCGACGTACCGGTGCTGCCCGAGCGCGCGCACGACGCGCGACGCGGCCTCTCCGTCCGGGACCGTGAGCTCGCGGGCCTCCATCAACCGCCCAGCCCGAAGAACGCTTCGATGCGCTTCAAGATGCGCGCCTGCTCGGTCGCCTCGCGCGCCTTGCGGCCGTCGACGTCGAGCTTCTCGCGCTCGACGACGAGCTCCACGCGACGGCGCGCGAGCAGCGCGCTGATCTGCTTGGCGATCTCGGGACGCCGCTGCAGGATTTGCTCGAAGCCGGCCTTGTCGAGGCGGTAGCACTCGGTGTCGCTCGTCGCGACGACGCCCGCGAAGCGCGGCTCACCGGTCATCAAGCCCATTTCGCCGAAGAACGCGGGCCCCACGATCGACGCGATGGTCTTGGTCGTCCCGTCCTCGCCTGAGACGCGCACGTCGGCCGTCCCCGCGGCGAGCAGGTAGAGCCAGTGGGCGACGGCGCCCTGGCGCGTCATGGTCTCGCCCTTCGCGAACGGCGCGTAGCACAGGTGGTCGACGACGAACTCGCGCTCGTCGTCGGTGAGCGACTCGAAGAGCTCCACGGCGCGCGCGGTCTCGAGCTTGTG